>NZ_JBYTEM010000007.1:0-128293 GCF_058789735.1 Rhodanobacter sp. FW106-PBR-R2A-1-15
TTTGATCCTGACTACCCCAGACACCGCCTCGTTGCCTCTGCGCACGCATCACCTGGATGCTCGCTTGCATAACGCGGGACGAGACGGTATCTACCTGACCGGAACGAATCATGACCACGCTCCATCCCGTCGTCGCCGAAGTCACCGAACGCCTGCGCGAGCGCAGTCGCGAGACGCGCGCGGCCTACCTCGCACGGATCGACGCGGCGGACCGCAGCGGGCCGCGCCGCGGGCACCTGTCCTGCGGCAACCTCGCGCACGGCTTCGCCGCCTGCGGCACCGAGGACAAGGCCGCGCTGCGCAGCGGCCAGCAAGCCAACCTCGCCATCGTCACCGCCTACAACGACATGCTGTCGGCGCACCAGCCGTACGAGCGCTACCCCGCGCTGATCCGCCAGATCGCCCGTGACGCCGGCTTCACCGCGCAGGTCGCTGGCGGCGTGCCGGCGATGTGCGACGGCATCACCCAGGGCCGCGCCGGCATGCAGCTGTCGCTGTTCTCGCGCGACGTGATCGCGCTGGCCACCGCGGTGGCGCTGTCGCACGACATGTTCGATGGCGCGCTGTTCCTCGGCATCTGCGACAAGATCGTGCCGGGACTGCTGATCGCCGCACTGAGCTTTGGCCATCTTCCCGCCGCCTTCGTGCCCAGTGGCCCGATGCCCAGCGGCATCCCGAACGAGCAAAAATCGAAGGTGCGCCAAGCCTTCGCCGACGGCAAGGCGAGCAAGGCCGAACTGCTGGAAGCCGAAGCCGCTTCCTACCACGCGCCTGGCACCTGCACCTTCTACGGCACCGCGAACTCCAACCAGATGCTGATGGAGATCATGGGCCTGCACTTGCCCGGCGCCAGCTTCACCCCGCCGGACACGCCGCTGCGCGACGCGCTCACCGCCGAGGTGGTGCGCCGCGTCGCCGACCTCAGCGCGCTGGGCGACCATTACCTGCCGCTCGGCCACCTCATCGACGAGCGCGCGATCATCAACGGCGTGATCGGCCTGCACGCCACCGGCGGTTCCACCAACCACCTGCTGCACCTGGTGGCGATCGCGCACGCCGCCGGCATCCAGCTGCGCTGGGATGACTTCGACGCGCTGTCCGGCGCGATCCCGCTGCTGGCGCGCGTGTACCCGAATGGCTACGCCGACGTGAATCAGTTCCACGACGCCGGCGGCATGGCGTTCCTGATCGACCAGCTGCTCGGCGCCGGCCTGCTGCACGCCGACGTGCAGACCATCTTCGGCACCGGCCTGGAAGGCTACACGCGCGTGCCGCAGCTGGACGAGGCCGGCGACATCGCCTGGCTGCCGGTGGCCAAGCAGAGCGGCAACCGCGGCGTGCTGCGCGGCGTGGACGAACCGTTCCGCGCCGACGGCGGCCTGCGCATGCTCGACGGCAACCTCGGCCGCGCGGTGATCAAGGTCTCCTCGGTACCGGACGACCGCCTGCTGATCGAGGCGCCGGCGATCGTGTTCAACGACCAGGACGAGGTGGCTGGCGCGTTCAAGCGCGGCGAGCTCAACCGCGACTTCGTGGCGGTGGTGCGCTTCCAGGGTCCGCGCGCGAACGGCATGCCCGAGCTGCACAAGCTCACCCCCACGCTGGCGCTGCTGCAGGACCGCGGCCACCGCATCGCCCTGCTCACCGACGGGCGCATGTCCGGCGCCTCCGGCCGCGTGCCGGCGGCGATCCACGTGACCCCCGAGGCGGTGGCCGGCGGCAACCTCGCCAAGATCCGCGACGGCGACCTCATCCGGCTGGACGCGGCGAACGGACGTCTGGACGTCCTGATGGAAGCGCACGAGCTGGACGCCCGCCTGCCGCACGTCGCCGACCTGTCCGCCGAGCACAGCGGCATGGGCCGCGAACTGTTCGGCCTGTTCCGCCAGGCAGCCGCCAACGCCGACCTCGGCGCCGGCGTGCTGTGAGCTCGTGCCCCTCCCCTGCGCAGCAGGGGAGGGTTGGGGTGGGGTCGCTCTTGACCTATCCCGCCAACCTGAGCAACCCCCTCCCAACCTCCCCCTGCTCTGCAGGGGGAGGAGCCAACAGTCCGGAGCCCACGTGACCAGTCCCATCGAACACAAGCAGCAGCAAGTCGAAGCCCTGATGCGGCTGGCGCCGGTGATTCCGGTGGTGATCATCGACGACGCGAGGGCCGCGGTGCCGATGGCGCGTGTGCTGGTCGCCGGCGGCATCCCGACGATCGAGGTCACCCTGCGCACGAGCGCCGCGCTGGACGCGATCCGCGCGATCGCCGCCGAGGTGGAAGGCGCGGTGGTCGGTTGCGGCACCGCGCTGTCCGCGCGCGACCTGGCGGCTGCGCAACAGGCCGGCGCGCGCTTCGCCGTGTCGCCCGGCACCTCGCCTCGCCTGCTCGACGCCGCCGACGACAGCGAACTGCCGCTGCTGCCCGGCGTGGCCACCGCCAGCGAGGCGATGGCCCTGCTCGAACGCGGCTACCGGCATCTGAAGTTCTTTCCGGCGGTACCGGCCGGCGGCCACAAGCTGCTCGGCGCCTGGGCCAGCCCGCTGCCGCAGATCCGCTTCTGCCCCACCGGTGGCATCAGCCTGGCCAGCGCGCCGGATTTCCTGGCCCTGCCAAACGTGCTCTGCGTGGGCGGCTCCTGGCTCACTCCCGCCGACAAACTCGCCAGCGGCGACTGGACCGGCATCGAGCAGCTGGCGCGCGAGGCAGCGGCGTTGCGCTGAGTCCGCTGGCGCGCGATACCGGGTAAGGTGCGTTCCTGCACACGCTCGCCGATCCCGCGGCGGCCCCGGCAAGGAACCATCACGTTGAACATCGGACCGCTGGCACTTTCGTCGGCCGTGCTGGCGCTGCTGTTCGGCGTCATCGCTGCGCTTGCCACCGTCGGCTTTCTGCGCCGACGCGGCCATGCCGACGCCGGCAACGCGCTGTACCTGGCACTCGGCTTCGGTTTGCTGGTGGCGCGCATCGCCTACGTGGCCGGCTGGTGGCCGCAGTATGCGCAGCAGCCCTGGAGCATCTTGAACATCCGCGACCAGGGCTTCGACCGGATCGCCGGTCTGCTCGGCCTGCTGCTGGCGACGACCTTGATCGGCTGGCGCCGGCCGCCGCTGCGCCGGCCGCTGGCCGCCGGCGTGGCGGTCGGCATCGCGGCCTGGGCCTTCGCCGGGCTGGCCGCGTACAAGCTGGCCACGACCACCCATCCCGGCCTGCCGGCCTTCGTGCTGAGCGACCTGGACGGACGCGAGGTGCCGCTGCAAACGCTGCGCGGCCAGCCCACCGTGATCAACCTGTGGGCCACCTGGTGCGGGCCGTGCCGGCGCGAGATGCCGGTGCTGGCCGAGGCGCAGCGTACGATGTCGCAGGTGCGCTTCGTGTTCGCCGACCAGGGCGAATCGGCGGCGGCGGTGCGGCAGTTCATGCAGGTGCAGCGGTTGACGCTGCAGCACGTGCTGATCGACGGCAACCTGCAGCTGTCGAACCAGTACAACGTGCGCGGCTACCCGACCACGCTGTTCCTCGACGCCGACGGCCGCCTGCGCGAGCTGCACATGGGCGAGCTGTCGCGCGCCACGCTGGCCGAACGACTGCAGCGGATCACCCCGCCCCCCACGCACTGACCGGCGTCCGTGGGGGCGCACCCTGTGCGCGATGCTTTCCGTCACATGACGAAGAGCATCGCGCACAGGGTGCGCTACATCAGTTCAATTGGCCGGCTCGGCGTCCAACCTTGCCATCACCGCGTCGGTGACGCGCGCGCAGCGCTGGCCCATGAACGGGAACGCCCCGCTCATGGTTTCGGCCAGGCTGCCGTGCAACGACGTGCGCAGCAGCCGGCGCGCGCGATACAGGCGGGTTTTCACCGTCTCCGGCTTGATCGCCAGCAGATGGGCGGTTTCCTCGACCGAACACTCCTCCACCTCGCGCATCATGTAGACGGTGCGGAATGCCGGCGGCAGGTCGTCGATGGCGTGTTCGAGCAGGTGGCGGATCTGGCTGCGGGCAGCCGCGACGGCCGGATCCTCGCTACCGAATTTCGAGGGGAACTGGATGACCTGGTGGGTATCGTCCACCGCCGCGTCGACCTGCTCCAGGTCGACCATGGTGTGCCGTTTGCGCAGGCGCCCGCGCGCCTCGTTCAGCACGATGCTGGTCAGCCAGGTCAGCAGGGTCGAGTCGCCTCGAAACGAATCCAGCTTGTGATAGGCACGCATATACGATTCCTGCAGCACGTCTTCCGCTTCCGAATCCTCGCCGAGCACCGCGCGCGCCACGCGGAACAGCCGCTGGTTGCAGCGCTGCATGATGTGGCGGAACGCCTCGCGATGGCCGTCGCGGACCAGCGCCACCAGCGCGTGATCGTCCAGTGCGGCGACATCGACGGGTGAAACATGGGCATGGGCTGACATGGCTTTCTCCTTTTACACCTGATCCGATGCATCGGGGTGACTTGAGGTTCCCGGGTCAGAGCCTGTGAAGAAAACCACTCCCTGTGGTTTTCTTCTATCGCGAGTCCGGTACACGCCCGGACTCGCTCACGCGAATCAGGCACCTGCGTGCCCGATCCGCGACCGGCCATCCCTGGCCGGCTGAGAGGTTGAATAGCCACAACCTCTCAGCCGGCCAGCGTCGCCAGGATCTCGCCACGCCGCGGTTCCCGCGCAAATTCGCCGAGCAGGCGCCGGGTCTGCATCGACACCCCGTGCAGGCGCACCCCGCGCGAGGACAGGCAGTCGTGGCTGGCTTCGATGATCACCGCCACGCCGCGCGGCTGCAGCACCTTGGCCAGCGTGTCGGCGATCTCCACGGTGAGCCGCTCCTGGATCTGCAGGCGCCGGCCGAACGCCTCGACCAGCCGCGCCAGTTTGGAGATGCCGACCACGCGCTGGTTCGGCAGGTAGGCGATGTGCACCACGCCGCGGATCGGCGCCAGGTGGTGTTCGCAGGTCGACTGCAGCGGAATGTCGCGCAGGATGACCAGTTCGTCGTAGCCGCCGACTTCGCCGAAGGTGCGGCTGAGCAGGCTGGCCGGATCCTGCCGGTAGCCGGCAAACCATTCCTCGTACGCACGCACCACCCGCGCCGGAGTGGCCAGCAGGCCTTCGCGCGCGGGGTCGTCGCCGGCCCAGCGGATCAGCGTGCGCACCGCGGCTTCGGCCTCGGCGCGGGTCGGATGCGGGGTTTCGGCCGCTGCAGGCAGTACGGCGGGCTGGGCAAAAGCCTGGTCGACATCGAGCATCGGAGAGCCTTTTTCGGTAGTGGTCGACCATCCGATGAACTGGCTGCGCCCGAGGTTCCCGCGCGCGCAGCCGATTCACCCGGAACCTCTCGCGGGCTGATCGCATCCCATGCGCACTGGTACGTCTATAGCGTGCATCCGTTCGCTGGCGCTACCCATCTGAAGGAGTGATCACCATGAACAAGACCGTCTTCGCACTCGCCCTCGCGTTGGCCTTCGGCGGCACCGCCGCCGTGCAGGCGCAGCACGCCCCAGCCACCCCCGCGCACAGCATGTACGCCTCGCAGATGAACTGGTTCGGCGGCGGCACCTACAGCGGTGCGCCCGCGCTGAACGTCACCGCCGCCCTGGTCGAAGCCGGTGGTGGCGCCAGCCACTTCGACTTCGCCACGGCGCTGGTTTCGATGCTGGGCCAGGACACCGTCAACGCCGAAGTGGCCAAGCTCACCAAGCAGTACGGCAAGACCGCCACCGACAACTTCATCGCCGGCATGACCTTCGCCGTCAATGACGGCCTGAAGCGCGCCACCGAAGCGGGAGTGAAGCTGCCGGCCGCGCCGGCCGACCTGAAGGGCGCGAAGCTGGCCAGCACGCTGGTGACGGCCGGCACCACCACCGACGGCACCTGGTGGTCGGGCTATCTGTTCGACAAGGCCCTGTCGCACGACATCCACGTGCAGGTGATGCAGGACATCGACGCGAAGTTCGGCCATGGCGCCGACGAGAACACTCACAAGATCCTCAACCAGGCGATGTACGACGTAGCGCAGGCGCTGAAAGTGAAGGGCGTGAAGCTGGCCTCGCTGCACTGAGCCGGTTCGTTCGACGGCACTGTCCCGGGCACCTCGCGTTGCACGCAACGCGGGGTGCCCGATGACTCAGGCCACTTCCTGCCAGTTGAAGTACCGTCGATCAGCGATGCCCAGCAGGTCAAGATCCTCGCTGGTGTCGCCATAGGCGTAGACGCAGTCGAAGTCGCCGGGGTCGTACTGCTGCAGCACCCGCCGTGGCTTCTCGGCGCCGACGCACTGGCTTCCACGATAGCGACCGCTGTAGCGGCCATCGACCACTTCCAGCTCCGAGCAGATCAGCGCCAGCCCGTGCCGGCGGCACCAGTGCTGCAGATAGGCGTCGAGCCCGCCGGAGACGACCACGACCACGTCGCCCTGCGCCTTGTGCCAGGCGATGCGTTCCATCGCCTGTTCGCGCAACACGCCGGGCAGTACCTCGCGCGCGAACCGCTCACCGGCCTGGTCCAGTCGCGCCATCGGCTCGTCGCGAAAACCGAAGCGCACCACGTGCGAGCGGATCGCATTGCTGGAAACGAGGCCGAGCTTGTAGCCGATCACCACCGGCGCCAGCAGCCACTTGCCGACAGCCAGCCGCCGCGGCGTCACCGCGAAATGCATGAAATCGGCAAACATCTCGCGGGTGGTGATGGTGCCGTCGAAATCGAACAAGGCAAGATTCATGCGTCGATACCTCCTTTCGTCATCGGAAGTTCCTTCTCACCAACGCCAGCCATAACGCTTTTCGCGTATCTCGTGCATCGGTCCGCATACCCGCATAACTGCCCGTAGGAGCGCACCCTGTGCACGATGCTCTGATGCCGGGCAGAGCCAAGAGCATCGCGCACAGGTGCGTACCTACATCAGCGCGACGGGCAACGACGCGCGATCAGTGCCTCGACTCATCCCTCACCGGCTTCACGTACGTTCCGAACAACTCGTCGATGCGCCGGTATTCGTCGTACCAGGAATCGGCATGCACGAAGCCGTGGCGTTCCAGCGGGTACAGCGACATCCAGAAGTTCTTCTTGTGCAGTTCGATGAAGCGCTGGTACAGGCGGATCGAATCCTCGGCGAACACGTTGTCGTCGATCAGGCCGTGCTGGATCAGCAGCGGGTCCTGCAGCTTTTCCGCGTATTCGATCGGCGAGCTGGCCCGGTACGCCGCGGGATCGAGCTGCGGATCGTTGAGGATGTTCGAGGTGTACTCGTGGTTGTACAGCGTCCAGTCGCTGACCGGGCGCAGCGCAGCGCCGGCGGCGAATTCGCCGGGCGCGCGCAGCAGCGCCATCTCGGTCATGAAGCCGCCGTAGCTGCCGCCGTAGATGCCCACGCGCCGCGGATCGACGCCATGGTTTTTCACCAGCCAGGCCTTGCCGTCGAGCAGGTCCTCCAGCTCCGGGTGGCCCATCTGGCGGTAGATCGCGGTGCGCCAGGCGCGGCCGTAACCTTCCGAGGCGCGGTAGTCCATGTCCAGCACCACGTAGCCCTGGCTCACCAGCAGGTTGTGGAACATCTGCTCGCGGAAATAGTACGTGGACGACAGCTTGACGTTCTGCAGGTAGCCGGCGCCGTGGACGAAGATCACCGCCGGTCGCGAGGCGGGCGCATCGGTTTCATTGGCCGGGCCGTAGTACTTCGCGTAGATCGAGCCGGCGCCGTGCGAGGACGGCACCTCGACGATCTTCGGCGCGATCCAGTCGTGCGCCAGGTAGGCCGGCTTCATCGTCCGGGTCAGTTCGCGCGGCGTGCCGCCGGCGGCCGGCTGCACCGCCAACTGGGCGAACAGGTACGGCGCGGAATGCAGCACGGCCAGCTGCGTGCCGTCGGGCGACAGCGCGAAGTCGTCCATGCCCTGGTAGTTCGTCACACGCGCCAGCTCGCCGCCGGCGGACGGCACGCGGTAGACGTCGTAGCTGTACGGCGCCACCTTGTTGGTGCGCAGGTAGAACCAGCGACCGTCCTCGCCAAGCTGCGGATGGCTCACCTCGAACCGGCCAGTGGTCAGCGCCTTCGGCTTGCCGCCCAGCGGCTTCGCATACAGCTGCGACCAGCCGGTTTCCTCGGACAGGTACCACAGCGTGCGGCCGTCCTTCAGCCAGCCGAAATCGTTGAAATTCCAGTTGATCCACGCCGGGTCGGTGAGCCGGTGCTGCGGCACCAGCGCGTGCCTGTCGAAGTCCACGCTGGCGATCCAGCGGTCCTTGTTGTCGATCGCGCGCAGCTGGATCGCCAGCTGGCCGCCGTCGTCGCTCCACACGATGCCGCCGCCACCAATGTCATCGGTGCCGGCGATGATGCGCACCGCGCGCACGTCGGGCGCCTTCAGCGCCTTCGCCTCGTCCTGCTTGCCGGCCTTTTCCAGCGCGGTCACGGCCTGCGCACGCAGCGCCTTGAGCGGGTCGTCCTTGATACCCGGCAGGCCGTCGGTCTTCAGCGGGTACTGCTGATGCCCGCGCAGGTCCAGCAGCAGCAGCGACTGCGGCGCGGGATCGTTGCGCCCGACATAGATGCGCGCGTCCTGCGGCTCGGTATAGCCGCTCTCGGTGACGTAGTGGTTGACCTTGGGCGCCTCGCCCTTGGCGTAGTCCCTGGGCACGGTGACCAGCAGCATCCAGCGGCCGTCCGGCGACAGTTCGGTATCCACCGCAGCGATCTTGTCGCCGAGGTAAAACGGTGGCGGCGCACGGCCCGGGTCGGCCGCATCCTGCGCCTTGTCCTCGTCGCGCGCGGCCTGCTTGTCGGCCTTGATCTCGCGCAGCGTCTTGAACAGCTCGAGCTGGCGCCTGCCCAGCGCATCGGGCTGCTTCGCCTGCGGATCGTCGGCGAATTTCAGGATCGCCGCCGGCGCCGCGACGCCGCTGGCCAGGTCGTAGCTGTACCAGTCGTTGCCGGTGCGGTACTGCAGCGCGCGGCCGTCGACAGAGAAGCGCGGTGCGACTTCGTCCTGCGGCGTGCGCGTGACCTGGCGGCGCCGGCCGCTGGCCAGGTCGACCACGAACACGTCGCCATGCAGGATGAAGGCGGCATGCCGGTGCGCGCGGTCGAACACCGCCGGACCATCGGCCTGCGCCCGCTCGGTCGGGTCGAGCTTCACGCTCTGGCCGGTCGCCGGGTCGACCCGGTACAGGTCGCGCAGCGGGCTGCCATCACGCTTCATCGAGTAGTACACATGGCGTCCGTCCACGCTCCAGTACGGCTGCTCCACCGCCTGGCCGATCCAGTCGGGGTTGGCCATCACGGTTTCCAGGTCCAACGGCGTCGACGCCGGCGCGGCGGCGGCCGGCGCAGCAATGAAGGCGACGAGGGCGGCAAGCAGCAAACGACGCATGGGTTCTCCCCTGGCAAAAAGGCCAGCATACCCGAGCCGGCCGCAGGTACGCGGCCACCCTGCCGATAGTCAGCGGTCGTCGGCTGCAATGGCGGCGGCGCGTTGCTACTCTCCCGGGCCTCCACGTCTTTCCATGGAACCCGCCATGCGCCTCGCGTCCTTTGTCGTCCCCCTGCTGCTCGCCGCCGGCGGCACCATCGCGGCCCAGCTGCCGCCCGTGAATCCGTCGCCGAAGCCACCACGCGAAGTGGCGCTGATCGGCGAATCGCAGCCGCTGCCGCCGCCCACGCCGCGGCAGGCCGCGTCCAGCGAGTTCCACGGCGTCAGCGTGGCCGATCCGTACCGCTGGCTGGAAAACCCGGACGCCCCGGCGGTGCGGCAATGGATAGCCGCGCAGAACGCGTACACCGAGGCGGCCCTGGCCGCGATGCCGCAGGGCAAGGCGCTTACCGCGCGGGTGCAGCAGTTGGCGATCACCTCGACCACGCGCTCCGGCCCGACGCTGGCCGGCGGCACCTTGTTCTACCTGCAGCAGATCCCGCCGCAGCCGCAGCCGGTGCTGATCGCACAGGCCTGGCCGGACGGCGCGGCGAAGGTGCTGGTGGACCCGAACGTCGAGCACGGCGGCACGGCGATCACCGCCTACTGGCCGTCGCCGCGCGGGCGCTACCTCGCCTACGGCACCGCCGAGGGCGGCAGTGAGCTGACCACCATCCGCGTGCTCGACGTGGCCAGCGGCAAGACCCTGCCCGACACCCTGCCCTGGGCCGGCGGCGGCACCACCCCGCAGGGCCTGGCCTGGGACGCCGACGAGCACGGCTTCAGCTACGTGCGCTTCGCGCCGCCAGCGGCCGGGCAGGAAGTGGAACAGTTCCACGCCACGCTGGTGCACCACGCGCTGGGCCAGGCCGCCGCGACGGACCACGTGGTGTTCGGCCAGGGCTATTCGAAAACCGCCGAGTACGTGCTGGTGAATGCGCCGGCCAGCGCGCAGGCCGCGGTGCTCACCTACGACGGCGATGGCGGCCCGGCCGAAGTGTTCCTGCAGCACGACGACGGCTTCGCCCGCGTGCTCGACCGCCACGCCAACGTGCGCACGGCGGCTTGGGTGAATGGACGTCTATATGCCGCCGCATTCCAGGATGCGCCGCGCGGCCGCATCGTGGCCATCGGCAGCGACGGCAAGGCTGTGCCGGTGCTGGCCGAACGCGCGGGCGCGATCCAGCAGATCGCCCCGCTCGGCGACGGCTTCCTGGTGGTGCGCAGCTGGGGTCCGGACTGGTGGGTCGAGCAGTACGCCGCCGGCGCGAAATTCGTGCGCCGGCTGCCGCTGCCGCCGCACGGCATCGGCATCGGCGACATCGCCGCCGAATCCGGCAGCGACAAGGCGCTGGTGAGCTACAGCGGCTGGACCACACCCACGCGCTGGGCCGAGTACGACGGCAAGAACGGCACGCTGAAGACCGTGTTCGAGGTGAAGCCTGCCGCCGACTACTCGAAGGTGGTGGTGCAGCGCATCGACGGCAGCTCGAAGGACGGCACCAAGATCCCGGTGACCGTGCTGTCGCTGCAGGGCACCACGGCGAACGGCAAGCGGCCCACCATCCTGTACAGCTACGGCGGCTTCGACCTGCCGGTGAAGCCCGGCTTCATCGGCGCCAGCCTGGCCTGGCTGGAACGCGGCGGCGTGCTCGCCTACGCCAACCTCCGCGGCGGCAACGAGAACGGCCAGCCATGGCACGCGCAGGGCCAGAAACTGCACAAGCAGAACGTGTTCGACGACTTCCACGCCGCCGCGCTGGCGCTGATCGACGCGCGCTGGACCGACCGCGGCCATCTCGGCATCCTGGGCGGCAGCAACGGCGGCCTGCTGATGGGCACGCAGATCGTGCAGCACCCCGGCGACTACCGCGCGGTGGTGGCGCGCGTGGGCATCTACGACATGCTGCGCCACGAGACCCACTTCGCCAACGGCCCGTACAACATCCCCGAGTACGGCAGCATCGCGGACCCGGCCCAGTTCAAGGCCACCCTGGCCTACTCGCCGCTGCAGCACGTGCAGGCGAACACCGCCTACCCGGCGGTGCTGCTCACCACTGGCGAAAACGATCCGCGGGTGGCGCCATGGCAATCGCGCAAGTTCGCCGCCGCGCTGCAGAACGCCAGCTCGTCGACGCAGCCGATCCTGCTGCTGACCCACACGAACGCCGGCCACGGCATCGGCGCCCCGTTCAGCCAGCGCGTCGGCGACACTGCGATCGGCCTGACCTTCTTCGCGCACGAGCTGGGGTTAGCTGTCGAAAAATAAATCACCCCACCCCGTTGTAGGAGCCCGCTGGCGGGCGATGCTCTTGTTCTGTCATCAGGGCAGGAGCATCGCCCGCCAGCGGGCTCCTACGCGTCGAGGCGGGGAGCAGGACTGCTACGATGACACCCGTCTTCCACCATCGATCCATGCCATGTCCCTGCCCACCGTCGAACACGAAACCGGCCCTTCGCCCCGCTACAGCGTGATCTGGCTGCATGGCCTCGGTGCGGACGGCAACGACTTCGCGCCGATCGTGCCGGAGCTGGTGGACCCGGCGTGGCCGGCGTTGCGTTTCGTGTTTCCGCATGCGCCGGTGCGACCGGTGACGATCAACAACGGCATGTCGATGCGCGCGTGGTACGACATCATCGGCTTCGACGCGCATGCGCGGCAGGACGAAGCCGGCATCCGCGCCTCGATCGCCGCGGTCGAGGCGCTGATCGAACGCGAGCACGAGCGCGGCGTGCCGAGCGGGCGGATCTTCCTCGCCGGCTTCTCGCAGGGCGGCGCGATCGCGCTGGCCGCGGGGCTGCGCCATGCGGAAAAGCTGGCCGGCATCGTCGCGCTGTCCACCTACCTGCCGATCGCCAGCGCGCTCGCCGCCGAGCGCAGCGCGGCAAACGCGGCCACGCCGATCTTCTGGGGCCACGGCACCGCCGACCCGGTGGTGGTGCTGCCGCGTGGCAGCGCTTCGCGCGATGCGCTGCAGGCGCTGGGTTACGCGGTGGACTGGCACACCTACCCGATGGCCCACGCGGTCTGCGCCGAGGAGATCGACGACCTGCGCCGCTGGCTGGGCCAGCGGCTGACGTAAGCGCGACCGCGCTGCGGCATACTTGCCAGCATGCGCGAACCCACCTCCCGCCGCGCCGCACGCGGCCGCACCGAACAAAGTCCGCTGCCGGACTTCTGCCAGCTGCCGGCGCTGTTCGCGCTGCTGGTGGTCGGTGCGCTCACGGTCACCGTGATGTGGCTGGCTCGCGACAACCCGCGCGACTGGTCGGCCTACAGCGTCGGCATGCTGTTCGCGACTCTGCTGGGCATGGTGGCCGCGGTGGTGCTGTGCGCGCTGCGGCCATGGCTGCAGCGCCTGCCCGGGCACCTGCCGTATGCGGGCGTGTGGCTGCTGCTGCTGCTGATCGTGCTGCTCGGCAGCCTCGCGGCGCACTGGTTCGACGGCGCGCTGCAGATGCACCTGGTGCGCGGCAGCCTGCCCGTGTTCGTGTGCGACAACCTGTTGATCACCGCCCTGCTCGGCGCCGCGATGCTGCGCTATTTCTACGTGCTGGCGCAGTGGCAGGTACGGCTGGCAGCAGTGAGCCGCGCGCAGGTCGAAGCACTGCAGGCGCGTATCCGCCCGCACTTCCTGTTCAACAGCATGAACACCGTGGCGGCACTGATCCGGGTCGATCCCGCCGCCGCCGAGCGCACGGTGGAGGATCTCTCCGAACTGTTCCGCGCCGCGCTGGGCCAGCACGACAGCGCCGACGGCACGCTGGGCGAGGAGCTGGCGCTGGTCGAACGCTATCTGGCGATCGAGCAGTTGCGCCTGGGCGAACGCCTGCGCGTGCGGCGCGAACTGGACGAATTGCCGGGCGATTTCCCGCTACCACGCCTGCTGCTGCAGCCGCTGGTGGAGAACGCGGTGCGCCACGGCATCCAGCCGCTGCGCGAGGGCGGCGAAGTGACCCTGCGTGGCTGGCGCGATGGCCGCGACATGCGCATCGAGATCGGCAACCCGCTGCCGCCCACCCCGCCTGCCGCCGGCAACGGTCATGGTCTGGACAGCGTGCGCCAGCGCGTGGCCTACCGCTATGGGCCGCAGGCGAGCGTGCAGGCCGGCGCGCAGGGCGAGCGCTTCGTGGTACGGCTGCAACTGCCGGGGGGAAAAGGCTGATGCGCGTGCTGGTGGTCGACGATGAGCCGCTGGCGCGCGCGCGCCTGACCGCCCTGCTGGCCGAATGCGCCGAAGTGGAGGTGGTCGGCAGCGTCGGCGACGGCGAGGCCACGCTGGCCGCACTGGACGAACTGCAGCCGGACGCGCTGCTGCTGGACATCAACATGCCCGGCACCGACGGCGTGGCGCTGGCACAGCGCCTGGCCGGCCGCACGCGGCCGCAGGTGATCTTCTGCACCGCCTACGAGGCACACGCGCTGAAGGCGTTCGAGCTGGGCGCGGTCGACTATCTGCTCAAGCCGGTGCGGCTCGACCGCCTGCGCGACGCGCTGCAGCGCGCGCAACGCCGCCTCGCCGACGCCCCGCGCGAACCGCCCGCCTACCTGCACGGCCGATTGCGCGGCGAGCAGGTGCGCATCGCGCTGGACGAGGTGATCTGCCTGCTCGCCGACGAGAAATACGTGGTGGTGCAGCACCGCCGCGGCGAGCTGCTGATCGAGGAATCGCTGCGCCAGCTGGAAGAAACCTACCCCGACCAGCTGATCCGCCTGCACCGCAACTGCCTCGTCCCGCCGCCGCGCCTGCTCGGCCTCAAGACCCTCGCCGACGGCCGCGTGCTGGCCCGCCTCGACGGCAGCGAACTCAACCCCGAGATCAGCCGGCGCAACCTGCCGGCGGTGCGGAAGCTGCTGCGGCTGGGGTGAATGTCCGAGCTGCCGAACTCAACAAGCAATCCAGCATGACGATACTTGCCATCGCAGATGGTGGATGACAAGACATGGCACCGCGATCCGTGAATATGCCATGCGGCAGCGTTGTTCCGGCTTGAGGGCTTTCCGCACGACCCGGTGTTCGCTCTTTGCCACCATCCTTGAATCGGGGCTGGTGCTTTCGTGCGTGTTCATGCCGGCACGCCATCCGGGGAGGCGTCACGATCCTGTGCCGGGGATTAACGGACGGCCGCTTCAAGGCAATCGGCGATGTCCGCGGTTGCAAGAGCCAAGGAGAAACGCCCCGCTTATGCCAGCATCACGGGCACCCTGGCCCAGCCGCCCACCGGCGCCACCTCGCGTTCGGCCGGCGACTGTGGCGCCAGCATGATCGAGGAAGTCGCCGCCAGCAGTGCCTGCATCGCGATGCGCAGTTCCAGCGTGGCCAGCGGGCGGCCGGGGCAGGCGTGCCGGCCAATGCCGTACACCAGGTTGTACGTGGCGTTGCGCTGCGGGTCCATGGCGTCGGGGTTGCCGAACACGCTTTCGTCGCGGTTGGCGGACGTCCAGTTCAACTTCACGCGCGCCCCTTGCGGCAGCTCCACGCCGCCGATCGTGACCGGACAGGTGGTCACGCGGCGATTGGATACGAACGGGTCGTCGATCCGCAGGATCTCATCGACGATGGCGTCGAACTCGACGTCGGACACGCCCGCACGCAGCCGATCCTGCATGGCAGGTTGCGTGGCCAGGCGATGCACGAGCACGCCGACGCACAGTGCGATGGTGCCCAGGTCACCGCCGGTCCAGTTGCGCAGGACCGAGACGATCTCCTCATCGGTCAAAGGCCAGCCGTCCACTTCGGTCCGCATCAGCCGGGCGGTGACATCGTAGGCGGCGTCCGGGGGCGCGACATCACGGCGCCGCGCGAGTACGTCGCGGATCAGCGCATCGAAGGCCTCCGCCACTTGCCGTGTCCGCGAGCGGTCGCCCATGCGTGTGGCGGCGTGGTTCTCGGCCACCCAGTCCACCAGCTGGTCTTCCAGATCGCTCGGCCAGCCCAGCCACGCACTCTGTGCACGGACGGCAAACCGGCTGCCGAACCCGCCCACCGCGTCCACTGCAACCCCTCTGGGCAGCAACGCGACCACGTCGACCGCCGCCCGGTGGAATGCCCCCTGGAAGGGGGCGAGTGCCCCCGGGGTGAGAAAGCGGTCGAGCGCCGTGCGGTAGGCGCTGTGCTCCGCGCCATCCAGCCCGTTGGGAATATGCAGGTGGCGCGACACCGCGCTCGAGAAGCGCTGGTCGTCCCGTGCGGCCTGCAGGACCAGGTCGTGACTGAGCAGCACCCAGTCCCCCTGCACGTTGCGGACCACGCCATGCCACGGGCGCAGCTCGTCGGTGTAGGCCCTCAGGTCCCTGCCGATGGCGGACAGGTCCTCAGGCATGTGGTCGGTCATGCGTAACCTCTGCGGGCGGGGAAGCCGCTGGCAGTTGCCATTATCGCCGTTCCGCGTACCAGGCCACAGCCGGCACACGCAACGGCCATCCAGGGGCGGGTAGCGCCGCCGCGGTCCCGCGTTGGCTCGTCACTCCACGGGCGGTGACGTAGCATGGGGCCACGGGTGATCACTTTGCCAACAGCGCGCCTCCGCACCGAAAGGTCGAGGTCAGGGCCACCGTGTTGCTGTTCGGGCTGGCCTGGGCGCTGCTGCGCGGCAGTTTCGGCATGAGCAATTACCGGCGCGACCACGGCCGCCTGCCGGGACAACCGGCCCTGCTGTGCTGGTGGCTGTTGTTGCTGGCCCATCCGCTCGCACTCTACGTGCTACGGGCCGATCGCAGCGACTTCGATGTATGGCGGTCCCTGCCGCTCGCCCTGCATGTGCCGTTCTTTGGCATCTTCGGGAGGAACATGAGCACCAAGTAGCCGGACCGGGATGTTCCGCCGCCACGAGGCCTCTCTCCACCTGGCGTGGACGAAGCGCATGCGTCAATGGTCGGTAAACATGCATGAGGAACCGCCATGAGCCATCCCTTCAAGGTCGGCGATCACGTGCGCTGGAATTCGGAGGCCGGCTATGTGACTGGCCGGATCACCGCAGTGCACACGCGCGATACGGAATACAAAGGTCACCTGCGCCACTGCAGCGAGGCCGACCCGCAGTACGAGATCCAGAGCGACAAGACCGACCACGTCGCCATGCACAAGGGCGCGGCGCTGCACAAGATTGACTGAGATGCCCGACGACCCCGCCACGATCTGGACGATCGGCCATTCGACCCGCACGTTGGAGGAATTCCTCGGCTTGCTGGATGAATACCGGATCGAGGCGATCGCCGACGTGCGCCGTTTTCCCGGTTCGCGCCGCTACCCGCATTTCGCCAGCGACGCGCTGGCCGCCACGCTGCCCGCGCACGGCATCGTCTACCAATGGATGCCCAGACTCGGCGGCCGGCGCAAGGTGCAGCCGGGCTCACCGAATACGGGGTGGCGCAACGCCTCGTTCCAGGGCTACGCGGATTACACGGCCACCGCGGAGTTTGCCGACGGCCTCGCCGAGCTGCTGGCGCTGGCCGCCGGCAAGCGCACCGCCATGATGTGCGCCGAAGCGGTGTGGTGGCGCTGCCACCGTTCGATCGTTTCCGACGTGCTGAAGCTGCGCGGCATCGAGGTCATCCACATCATCGACGCTACGCACAGCACGGTGCACCCGTACACCTCGCCGGCGCACATCGTGGACGGCCGGTTGAGTTACGCACCGGCGCAAGGCGGCTTGCTTTAGCTGGGCACGCTTGGCGAAACCCCGTCCGCGGTTGAAGTTCGCGCATGCTTCCCAGCGTGCGCTGCGGGCGACTTTCCCAGAGCCAGTCAAGAGTGCCCCTTACCCTTCCCTCTCCCCGGCGAGACCGGGAGAGGAGGTCGAGGACCCCGGCGTGGCCGCAACGGGTGAAGTGCGATGCCTGCCTTCGCCGGCATGACGGGATGAGGGTTCGATGCCAGCCCGCGCGCTAACGGTGGAGAGGAAGCGAGCCGTTCGGGCAGCAGGCATGGGAGCGGCAAGGGCATCGCCCGCGAGCGGGCTCCTACGGGAGCATCGGGGGACCGATGCGAACCACGCTACTCCTTCTTGATCGCATGCCCGCCGAACTCGTTGCGCAGCGACGCCAGCAGTTTGTCGGCGAACGAGTCGCTGTCGCGCGAGCGGTAGCGTTCCATTAGCGACAGGGTGATTACCGGGGCGGACACGCTCAGTTCCATCGCCGCATCCACGGTCCAGCGGCCCTCGCCGGAGTCGACCACGTAGGGTGCGATGCCGTCCATGTTCGGGTTCTTGCCGAGTGCGTCGGTGGCCAGGTCGAGCAGCCACGAGCGCACCACGCTGCCGGTGCGCCAGATCTCGCCGACCTGGTGCAGGTCCAGGGCGAACTCCTGCTTGTGCTTGAGGATCGCGAAGCCTTCGGCGTAGGCCTGCATCATGCCGTACTCGATGCCGTTGTGGACCATCTTGGTGAAGTGGCCCGAGCCGACCGGACCGACGTGACCCCAGCCCTGGTCCTTCGCCGGCGCCAGCGTCTCGAAGATCGGCCGCAGCGATTCGACGGTGGTCTTGTCGCCGCCGATCATCATGCTGTAGCCCTCCTTCAACCCCCACACGCCGCCGCTGGTGCCGCAGTCGACGTAGCCCAGCTCGCGCTCGGCGTAGCGCTGCGCTCGGCGCAGGGTGTCCTTGTAGTTGGAATTGCCGCCGTCGATCAGCGTGTCGCCCTTGGCCAGCAGCGGCAGCAGCGCGCTGACGGTGTCGTCGGTGACCTTGCCGGCGGGCACCATCAGCCAGATCACGCGCGGCGCGGGCAACGCGGCGACCAGCGCGGCCAGCGAGGCGACCGGCGCGATGCCATTCGCCGCCGCGGCCTGGCGCGCGTCGGCGCTGGGGTCGAAACCGGTGACCTTGTGGCCGCCCTTCACCAGGCGTTCTGCCATGTTCGCGCCCATGCGCCCGAGACCCACCATGCCAAGTTCCATCGTGCTCACTCCGTAACGGGAAAGGTTGTCGTGTTCATGCGTGCCGTTTGCCGGCATCCAGCCAGCCGCCGTCGAAGCCGGCGCGGCGCAGCCCGTCGACGATCCAGCGGCAGCCGCGCATCAGCTGCCACGGCATGCCGCTGCGATGGTTCTCCACCATCAGCATGATCGGGCCGAGGTTGACACCGAAACAGTACGGCGATACCCAGCCGTCCAGCGGCTGGCCGGGCTTGTCGCCCCAGGTCTGGTTGAAGCTGGCCTTGAAGCCGTAGGGATGCGCGTCGTGCAGCTGCAGCGTGTGGATGAAGTAGTGCACCGTCGGCAGCACGATCTCCGGCGCGAACGGCAGCGACGCCACTACCGCCCACGGCGCCAGCGTGCCGTCGTCGATGCCGTACGGCGCGCCGCGGCCGACGTAGTCGTAGAACTGGCGCTCGATGCCGTCGATCTTCAGTGTCGCCGGGCCGGGCCCGTCGCTGGCGGTGATGCCCCAGCAGTGCTCGCCGTAGCCCTTGAAGCCCAGCGGGTTGTCGCTCGCATAGCGCTGCTGGACCAGGGTGGCGCGGCGGCTGTTCTCGAAATAGTCGATGCCCTTGCCGCGCATGAACGCGTCCCGGATGCCGCGAAAGTCGATCCACACCTGCGACAGCTGGTGGGTGAACAGTGGGCCGCAGTACAGGTAGTCGATGTCGTAGCAGCGCTTCCACTCGTAGGTGGACGACCAGGCCGCATAGGCTGCGGGCGGCAGCGGATGTGTCGGCGAGCCGAGCGCCAGCACGTACAGCAGCAGGCCCTCGTCGTAGCCCTGCCAGCGATGCGGGATGAAGCCGCTTTCCGGGTGCCAGCCGTGGCCGATGGTGCCGTCCGCGGCCTGCGCCCACGGCCAGTCGGCGCGCTGATAGAGGAAGTTCGCCGTGTCGCGGATCTCCTTCTGCTCGGCGCTGTCGTCGTCGAAGTACGCGGCGGCGGTCAGCATGCCGGCGAACAGGAAGGCGCTGTCCACGGTGGACAGTTCGCACTGCCACACGCGCCGACCGGTCTGCATGTCGAGGAAGTGGTAATAGAAGCCGCGGTAGCCGCTGGCGTCGGGTTCGGTGCCCTGCGGACTGTCGCGGAAGAAGCGCAGCGCGGCGAGCGTGCGCTTGATCGCCTCGTGCCGGCTCATCAGCCCGCGTTCGACCGCCACCGGGTAGCAGCTCAGCGCCAGCCCGGTCGCGGCGATGCTGGCCGGCCAGTCCGGCGCGGTCTTGTCGGAGACCAGGCCGTTCTGCAGGTTCGTCTCGTACTGGAAGTAGGCGAACGCCTTGTTCTGCAGGCGCTGCAGCCGCGTATCGGATCCGAGCGGATGGCTGGGCGGGTGGGAACGCATGGATCTCGTCGTGGCCTGTCGCAGTGAGGGCACCCGGGCGCGCTAGACGCCGCGCCTCGGCGCCGGACCCGCATGCTCGATGGATGCGGCATGCATCCTACTCCGCGGCAGGGTGAAGCGCGGATTGACGCCGCCTATGCTTCGCGCGGCGCACGCTGGAACTTTCGTCGCCGTCGACGGAGTCGCCATGCCATCGCCTTCCTCGCGCAGCATCGATGCGGAGCAGCGCTGCCTGCTGTCCAACGGCCGCTACAGCGTGATGCTGGGCGCGAACGGCGCCGGCTTCAGCCGCTGGCGCGGCCTGGCGGTGACGCGCTGGCGCGAGGATCCGGTCGGTGACGGCTGGGGCAGCTACCTGCTGCTGCGCGACGAGGATGACGGTGAAGCCTGGTCAGCCAGCCGGCAGCCGTATGGCACGCACAGGCCGGACGACGCGGCCGCGTTCGACGCCGGCTGCGCCCGTTTCAGCCGGCGCCACCACAGCGTACATAGCGTGCTGGAGGTGGCGGTAGCCGCCGACGCCGACATCGAACTGCGCCGGCTCAGCTTGAGCAACCACGGCGACCGCAAGCGCACGCTGTCGCTGACTTCGTACGCGGAGTTGGTGCTCGGCCCGATCAGTGCCGACGACGCGCATCCGGCGTTCTCCAAGATGTTCGTGCAGACCGCATGGGACGCCGCGCACGGCATGCTGCTGGCCACGCGGCGGCGGCGCGACGCCAGCGAGGCCGAGGTGTGGGCCGCGCAGGCGATGCAGATCGCCGGGGCGGAAGGCGGCGATGCCGGCGAATGCGAAACCGACCGTGCGCGCTTCCTCGGTCGCCTGCGCACGCTGCGTGATGCGCGGGCGATGCAGCCGGGGGCCGCGTTGTCGAACACGGTCGGCTGCGTGCTCGATCCAGTATTCAGCCTGCGCCGACGCTTCACGCTGGCGCCGGACAGCAGCGTGACCCTGCTGCTGTGGACGCGATTGGCCGATTCGCGCGACGGCGCCATGGTGCTGACCACCCAACTCGGCGATGCGGACGCCGCCGAGCGGTTGTTCGACGGCGCCGGGCAACAGGCCGAAGCCGAGCGCCGACGACTCGGCATCGGCGCCGCGCAGGCGGCGCGATTCACCGGCTGGATGAGCGCGCTGCTGTACAACGATCCGCGCCAGCGCGCGGCGCCCGACGCGCTGGCGCGCGGCCGCGGCGGCGCGCCAGTGCTGTGGTCCGCCGGCATCTCCGGCGACCGGCCGATCATCCTGCTTCGCCTCGGCGAAGCCGACGACCTGGCGCGCGTGAACGAGGTGCTGCAGGCACAGCAGTATTGGCGCAGCCAGCAACTCGCCGTCGACGTGGTGTTGCTGCACGGCGCCGGCGACGCGTGGCAAGCCGCGCTCGATCCGCTGGTGAGTGCGCAGCAGGCGCGCCTGAAAACCGGTGACCGGTTGCCCAAGGCCGAACTGTTCGCGTTGCGCGACGACGCGATCGGCGAGGACCTGCGCAACGGCCTGCTGACGGTCGCGCGCGTGGTGCTGGATGGCGCGCCGCCGGCGCCGGCCGCGCCCGGGTCGACGCCCGCCCCCGCCGCGCCATCGGCGATCCGCGCAACCACCACGGCTGCGGCTGCCGCCGTCACCGCCAGCACCGACGCGCCGGAATTCGCCAACGGCCACGGCGGCTTCGTCGATGGTGGCCGCGCCTACCGGATCGAACTCGACGAACAGCGCCCCACGCCCGCACCGTGGGTGAACGTGATCGCCAACCCCGCGTTCGGCTGCATGCTGTCGGCCGAAGGCGGCGGCTACGCATGGTCGCTCAACAGCCAGCAGAATCCGCTGACGCCGTGGCCGAACGATCCGGTCAGCGACAGCCCGCACGACGTGCTGTACCTGCGCGACGAGGACACCGGCGTGCTGTGGAGCGCCACCGCGCTGCCGATCCGCGTGGCCGGCGCGCACTACGCGGCCACCCACGGCAAGGGCTGGACGCGCTTCGAGAACGACGCTCACGGCATCGAGCTGGAGCTGCTGGCGTGCGTGCCGACGGACGACCCGCTCAAGCTGTCGCGCCTGCGCCTGCGCAATCGCTCGCCGCGCGCGCGGCGGCTGTCGGTGACCGCTTACGTCGAGTGGGCGCTGGGCGCGAACGGCAGCACGCCGGCGCCGTTCGTGATCACGTCGCGTGACGAGCGCACCGGCGCCTTGTTCGCGCGCAACCGCTGGCGGCCCGACTTCGGCGACCGCGTGGCGTTCATCGATCTGGCCGGACCCGCGCATTCGATGAGCGGCGACCGCTACGAATTCCTGGGGCCGCTCGGCACGGTCGCACTGCCGCTCGCGCTGCGCGACGGCGCGCCGCTGTCCGGCCGTCTCGGT
The DNA here is from genome assembly GCF_058789735.1 of Rhodanobacter sp. FW106-PBR-R2A-1-15. Lineage (NCBI taxonomy): Bacteria > Pseudomonadati > Pseudomonadota > Gammaproteobacteria > Lysobacterales > Rhodanobacteraceae > Rhodanobacter > Rhodanobacter sp. FW106-PBR-R2A-1-15. The sequence continues at coordinate 22,018 of NZ_JBYTEM010000007.1, forward strand.
GCCGGACTGGAACCGTGCGGCGCCCTGCAGGTGCGCATCGAACTGCCGCCGGGCACGCAGCTCGACCTGCGGCTTCTGCTCGGCGAGGCCACCGACGAGGCCGCCGCGCAGGCGCTGGTGGAGAAATATCGCGTGATCGACATCGACGACGTGCTCGCCGACATCGCCGCGCAGTGGAATGGCCTGCTCGATGCCGTGCAGGTGCGCACGCCCGATCGTGCGCTGGACATCCTGCTCAACGACTGGCTGCCGTACCAGGTCGCCGGTTGCCGGCTGTGGGCGCGCACCGCCTACTACCAGGCCAGCGGCGCCTACGGTTTCCGCGACCAGCTGCAGGACGTGATGGCGCTGTGCGTGAGCCGCCCCGATCTCGCCCGCGAACACCTGCTGCGCGCCGCCGGCCGCCAGTTCGCCGAAGGCGACGTGCAGCACTGGTGGCTGCCGCCGCACGGCCAGGGCATCCGCACGAAAGTCAGCGATGACCGCCTCTGGCTGGCGTACGTGGCCATGCATTACGTCGAGGTGAGCGGCGATGCAGCCGTGCTGGACGTAGCGCTGCCGTTCCTCGCCGGCCAGCCGATACCCGACGGCGCCACCGACGCGTTCTTCCAGCCCGAGCCCTCCGAGCGGCAAGCCAGCGTATACGAGCACTGCGCGCTGGCGATCGACACCAGCCTCGCCTGCGGCGCGCACGGCCTGCCGCCGATCGGCAGCGGCGACTGGAACGACGGCATGAACGCGGTCGGCGCCGAGGGACGCGGCGAGAGCAGCTGGCTCGGCTGGTTCCTGCTCGCCACCATCGGCGCGCTGGCGCCGTACGCCGAACGACGCGACGAGCAGGAGCGCGCGCAGCGCTGGCGCAGCCATGCCGACGCGCTGCGTGCCGCGCTGGAACGGGCGTGGGACGGCCAGTGGTATCGCCGCGGCTACTACGACGACGGCACGCCGCTGGGTTCGCACGCAAGCGACGAGTGCCGCATCGACGCCATCGCGCAATCGTGGAGCGTGCTGGCCGACATCACCGATCGCGTGCACGCGGTGCAGGCGATGGAGTCGGTGGATCGCCTGCTGCTCGACCACGACAATCGCATCGCGCGCCTGTTCACCCCGCCGTTCGACCACAGCCGCGAGAACCCCGGCTATATCAAGGGCTACCCGCCCGGCGTGCGCGAGAACGGTGGCCAGTACACGCACGGCGCGGTCTGGTCGATCTTCGCCTGGGCCGGCCTCGGCGACGGCGACCGTGCCGGCGGACTGTTCGACCTGCTCAACCCGATCCGCCACGGCGACAGCCCCGAAGCGATCGAGCGCTACAAGGTGGAACCCTACGTCGCCTGTGCGGACGTCTATTCGGTGGCGCCGCACCTCGGCCGCGGCGGCTGGACCTGGTACACCGGCTCTGCCGGCTGGCTGTATCGCGCCGGACTGGAGGCCTTGCTCGGCTTCCATCTGCATGGCGAGCGGCTGCGCATCGAGCCGTGCATGCCGAAGGATTGGCCAGGCTTCCGGCTCAGCTACCGCCGCCGCGGCGAACGGCGCGTCACCTGCTACGAGATCGAGGTGGAGAACCCGCAGCGGGTTTGCCGTGGTGTGGCGCAGGTTGAACTGGACGGCCAAACGCTAGTTGCCAACGAGGAGGTGCCGCTGGCCGATGACGGCGGCACACACCGCCTGCGCATCACCCTTGGACCGTAGGGCGGGCACCGCCCGCCATTCGCCATGCGACGCCTACGCAGAAGCGGCGGGCAGTGCCCGCCCTACGCGGGAGGACGACACAAGGAGGAGGAGGCGTCGCGGGCGTCACCCGCGCCGGGTGCGCGAGGCGCCGAGCTTGCGGGTCAGCGTATTGCGGCCCACGCCCAGCGCCTGCGCCGCGTTCTGCCGGTGCCCCTCGTGCGCCTGCAGCGCGGCTTGCAGCAAGGTCTGGTCGAGCGCCGCGCGGGCGCGCGCATGGATGTCCGCCTCGCCGTCGGTCAGCGCCTGCGTGGCCCACTCGCGCAGTGCGTCGGTCCACTCGCCGCCGCGCGCCGCCTCGGCGCTGCTGCCGAGGTCGGTCGGCAGGATCTCGCTACCTGGCGCGATCACCGCCAGCCGCCGGCACAGGTTCTCCAGCTCGCGCACATTACCGGGGTAGTCGCGCTGGGCGACCAGCTTCAGCGCGGCCTTCGAGTAGCGCTTCGGCGGCAGCTTCAGCTCTTGCGCAGCGGCGGCAAGGAAGTGGCGGGCCAGCAGCGGAATGTCGTTGCGGCGCTCGCGCAGTGCAGGGAGATGGATGCGAACCACGTCGAGGCGATGCATCAGGTCGGCGCGGAACGCGCCGGCGGCGACGCGCGCGGCGAGATCCTGGTGGGTGGCGGCGACGATGCGCACGTTGCAGCGGATCAGCTCGCGCCCACCCACGCGGTAGAACTCGCCACCGGCCAGCACGCGCAGCAGCCGCGTCTGCAGGATCAGCGGCATGTCGCCGATCTCGTCGAGGAACAGCGTGCCGCCCTCGGCCTGCTCGAAGCGCCCGGCGACGCGACGGGTGGCGCCGGTGAACGCGCCGGCCTCGTGGCCGAACAGTTCGCTCTCCAGCAACTCCGACGGAATCGCCGCGGTGTTCAGCGCCACGAAGGGCTTGTCGCGGCGCGCGCTTTCCTCGTGCAGCGCGCGCGCCACCAGTTCCTTGCCGGTGCCGGTCTCGCCGGTGACCAGCACGTTGAGGTCGCTGGCGGCAACGCGGCCGATCAGCCGGAACACCTCGCGCATCGGCGCGCTTTCGCCGAGCAGCGCATGGTTCGGCGCGAGCGCCGGGCCGGCGGGCACTGCCGGCGCGGCCACGCTGGCCAGCGCGCGCTGCACCGCGGCCACCGCCTGATCGAGGTCGAACGGCTTGGCCAGGTAGTCCACCGCCCCGGCGCGATACGCCGCGGCGGTGGTGGCCACGTCGGTGTACGCACTCATCACGATCACCGGACCGATGCCCTCTGCCTTGAGCCCGCCGAGCAGGCCCAGCCCGTCCTCGCCCGGCATGCGCACGTCGGTGAGCAGCAGCGCGGGGCGCGCCTCGCGCAGCGCCGCGCGCACAGCAGCCACCGCGTCGAACTCGCGCACCGCGAGCCCGGCGTCGCGCAGCGCCTCGGCCAGCACGAAGCGCACGCCACGGTCGTCGTCGAGTATCCAGATTTCGTCAGTCATCGCTCATCTCTACGGATTCCTCCCCCTGCCTGCAGGGGGAGGTTGGGAGGGGGTGGCGCCGGGTGGCGGGGAAGATCAAGAGCGCACCCCTCCCCAGCCCTCCCCTGCTACGCAGGGGAGGGAGCACGTGCGGGACATGGCTCGCTCCGCCGGACTCCTCCCCCTGCCTGCAGGGGGAGGTTGGGAGGGGGTAGCGCCGGGTGGCGGGGAAGATCAAGAGCGCACCCCTCCCCAGCCCTCCCCTGCTACGTAAGGGAGGGAGCACGTGCGGGACATGGCTCGCTCCGCCGAGCTCCTCCCCCTGCCTGCAGGGGGAGGTTGGGAGGGGGTTGCGCCGGGTCGCGAGAGAGATCAAGAGCGCACCCCACCCCAGCCCTCCCCTGCGACGCAGGGGAGGGAGCAGAGCGTGCATGCGCGAATCAGTCATGCGGGCGCTCCATGGGCAGGTACAGCGAGAACACCGTGTGGCCGGGGCGGCTGGCGTAGCGCAGTTCGCCACCGTGTTCGTGGGCGATCTCGCGCGACAGCGCCAGGCCCAGGCCAGTGCCGTCGGCGCGGCCGGAGACCAGCGGCTGGAACAAGGTGTCGCGCAGCGCGGCGGGCACGCCGGGGCCGTCGTCGACCACGTCCACGCGCAGCGCCATGCGCAGCATCCGCTCGCCCACGCGCACGCCGTGCTCGATCCGCGTGCGCAGGGTGAGCGTGCGTGCGCCGGCTTCCAGCGCGTTGCGCGCAAGGTTCAGCAGGATCTGCTGCAGGCGATCGGCGTCGCCGTGCAGGTCGGGCACGCTGGGGTCGTAGTCGTGGCGCAGCTGCGGCGGCGCGGGTTCGGCCAGCAGCAGGTCGGCGAGCCGCTCCAGCAGGCGATGGATGTTGACCGGGCCGAGCTGCGCCGCGCCGTCGTGATGCAGCAGGCGGTTGGCCAGCGCACCGAGGCGGTCGGCCTCGGCGATGATCATGCCGGCCAGCGCCTGCAGGTCCTCGCCCTCGATCCGCCGCTGCAGCAGCTGTGCCGCGCCGCGCAGGCCGGCCAGCGGGTTCTTCACCTCGTGCGCGAAGCCGCGCAGGGTGGCCGACAGCGGCGAGGTGGCCGGCGACGGTTCGGCCAGCACGTGCACTTCCAGCAGCAGGCCGTCGCCGAACGGCTGCAGCGCGATGTCCGCGCTGAGCTTGCGGTCGTCGGCCGTGGCGAGCGCCACGGCGCGCCACTGCGTCGACCGCTGCTCCGCCAACACCTTTGCCGCCTGCGCCGCGCCCTCGTCGGCATCGTCCAACAGCAGGCCGAGCGACTGTCCCACCGCGTTGCGGAAACCCAGCCCCAGGCCTTCGACCAGCGCGGGGTTGAGCCAGCGCAGGCGCAGGTTCGCGTCGACCAGGGCCAGCCCGGTCGCCGTCTGCTCCGCCCACGTCCGCCACACCAGCTCGTTCATTGCACCATCATGGGCAATGTCTCGTCTTGGTGCAAATCGACTTTCAGCTGAGCGGTGATGCTTTTTCGAGAAGCTTGGACGATCCGGCCACCGCCACACCACGAACCGGCCGCCCAGCGACCGTGGCGACGAGGTCACTGCCGATGGTCAGGCACCGGTCGGCGATCGCGGCCACGCCGGGGCGGTGCGAGACGACGATCAGGATGGTCTGTGGCAGGCGGCGCCTGATCGTCGCGAGCACGGCGGTTTCCGAAGCGGCGTCGAGGGCGCTGGTGGCTTCGTCCAGCACGGCCAGGAACGGCTGGCGCAGGATCACCTGGGCCAGCAGCAGGCGCTGCAGTTCGCCGCCGGAAAGCCGGCTCGACGCGCCGCGCAGTTCGGTATCCAGCCCCTGCGGCGCCTCGGCCAGCCGTTTGTCGAGGCCGACGTCGGCCAGTGCATCGCACAGCATCGCGTCGGTGGCGTCGGGTGCCGCCCAGCGCAGGCATTCGCGCACGGAGTGCTGCCACGGCCGCACGTCCTGGCTGACGTAGGCGCCGTGGCGCACCAGCTCGCGGTACGCGCCGAAGTCGATCGGTCCGCCGTCGCGGTGCGCCACGAAAACCTCGGGCGTCATCATGCCGGCCAGCACGTCGACCAGGCTGCTCTTGCCGATGCCGGAGTCGCCACAGACCAGGGTCAGCTCGCCGGGCCGCAGCACCAGCCCGCCGATCTCCAGCCCGCCGGGCGGCGGGGTTAGCCGCATCCGCTCGATGTGCAGCGCGGCGCCCGAAGCGTCGGCCTGCGGCGACGCCGCGGAGGCGTACACCGGCTCCAGGTTCATGTAGCGCTGCCACAGTTCGAACGCCGGCGCGGCCGAGCGCAGCTGCTGGAAGCTCTGCCGCGTGGTCACCAGGTAGGGCAGCAGGCGCCCGAGCAGCAGGCACACCGCGATCAACTCGGCCTGCTCGACGCCGTGCCAGCGATGGGCCAGCACGAACAGCGCGGCGATCCCGGCCGCCGCCAGCAATTCCAGCAGCAGCCGCCCGGACGCCACCAGCTCCAGCTGGCGCCGGTAGCCGTGGCACAGCCGCCCGGAAATGGCGCCATAGCTCGCCTGCTCAGCCGCCTCGCGCTCGAACGAACGAACGTGGCGCAGGCGCCGCGGGAAATCCTCGCTGTGCCAGAACAGCCGGGTCATGTCGACCACGTACTGGCGCGCGACCAGCGACTGCTCGCGGCCGTAGGCGCGCGATGCCAGCAGGCCCAGGCCCATCAGCACCGGCGCCGCCAGCATCAGCGGCGGCGAAACCCAGAACGCAAAGCCCAGGCTGACGGCGGCGCTGACGCCGGCGATCAGCAACTGCTGCAGGGCACCGAAGCCCTGCACGATAAGCTCGACGTTGTGGGTGAGCACGTTGGCGATTTCCGCCGAGGTCGCATCGGCCAGCGAGCTCAGCGGCGCCTTGATCAGCCGCGCATGCACCGCGCGCCGCAAATGCATGCCGTAGCGGCCGACCAGGCGCGCACCCAGCCGTGCCGCCTGCCAGCGCAGCAACGCGAACGCGCCGGTCGCGGCGACGAAGGCAGTGGCCTGCAGCTCGACGCTGCGCCGCGGATCGAACAGCACGCCGCCGAACGGCAGCGCCTGTCCCGGCTGCACCAGCGGCACCAGCAGCAGGGCCGCGAGGCTGCCGGCAAACGCCGCGCCCAGCGACAGCAGCACGTACGCGACCGTCTCCACCCGCTCGACGCCAGTGAGCGTGCGCACCAGCGAACGCAGCAAGTCCCATGGCCGGTCAGGCGCCCGCGGCGAATCAGCCGGTTTCACGACGGCTCCGCGTGGCCAGCGCGGCAGCGGTTTCGACGTGCGGCGTGGCGGTTCAGGGCAACACCTCTTCGGGTGCGGAAGGTCCGCGCCGGGTGTGTGCGGTGCGCTGGGGAAAAGGTTGCAGCAGCGAGCGCGGGAATGCCGCACGCGCGGCGTTCCCGCGCTCGCTCTCAGGGCGCCTTGGCCGCCCGCATACGCTGCACGATGGCCAGCGATTCCTTCACATGCTGGTCGGGCCTGAGGTGGTCGGTCTCGGACGACAGCGCGGCGACGATGCGGCCGTCGCCGGCGATCACGAAGGTGGTGCGCGGGATGAACACGTGGTCGATCTCCACGCCGCGCACGTCCTTCATGCCCGGCTTGGCCGCGACCGTCTCCAGATCGTAGGAAGCGGCGACCTTGCCGTCGGCGTCGGAGGCGACCGGGAACTTGCCGGCGCAGTACTTGGGGTCGGCCGAGAACGCGTCGAGCCGCTCGATGCTGTCGGCCGACACGCCGATGATGGTGGCGCCGGCCGCATCGAACTTGTCCTTCTGGGTTGCGAAGGTGTGCGCTTCGAGATCGCAACCGCCGGTGAAGGCCGACGGGTAGAAGTACACCACCACCGGCCCCTTCTTCAGCGCCTCGCCGAGGGAAAAGGTGAAGTGCTTGCCGGCCAGGCTGGCCGCGGCGGTGAAGTCGGGCGCCACGGCGCCCGTTTTGAGCGCGGCAACAGCCGGCAGCGCCAGGGCCAGCGCCACCAGTGCACCGGCCACCGCTCCCGCAAGACGTTTTTTCATTCTCGTGATCCTCGTGAAGGGCATCGACCGGCACGCAACCCATCCGCGCCGTCTTCTGCCTGTTGAACGAACCATCGGGTACGCCTGGCAAGCTACTCCCAAGTGCTTCGCCACACACCTGCCCATCGTTACCTGGCCGGCGCAGCGCGGCGGCATCAGTCGAGCAGCCGGCACAAGGCAGTGACGGCATCGCGCGGATGGCGCCCGCGACGCAGCTGGTGCACGCCCTGCCGCGCCAGCCGTCGCGCGAAGTGCTGCCAGCCCGGCTGCCCGCAGGCATAGGGCTGGTCGGCACACAGCCTGGCGGCGATCTCGGCCGCGGGCACGGCCTCCAGCAGCGCGGCGGGGTCGTCGGCCGTCTCGCCGCAGACGAACACCGCGCCGGCCAGCGCCAGCGGCGTCGGCGCGAGGCGACCACCGCCGTGGCGCAGGTCGGCCTCGAATTTCTCCACGCCGCTGCGGCGACGGATCACCGGCGCCGCCCCGATCCAGCGGCGCACCTCCGCGTCGTCGACGCGGCGCAGCGCATCGGCCCGCACGTGCAGGTAGTTGGCGACGCCGGTGGCGAGCAGGCTGTCCGGCTGCACGAACACCGCGTCCTCGGCGAGGAAATCCAGGCCGTGCAGCAGACTGTGCAGGGCGAGCGTCGACTTGCCCGTGCCGCTGGCCCCCAGCAGCAGGATGCCGCGCCCCTGCCGGCCCACGCAGGCCGCATGCAGCGGCACCAAGCCAAGCCCGCGCGTGGCCAGGGTGAACACGGCGAACTCGATCAGTTCGTAGCGCAGGTGGTAGGGGCGATCGAGCATGTCCGCGGAAGCCACCACCAGCGCCTGCCGCTGCGCTGGCGCCAGCACCACGTAGTTCGACGCGTCCATCACGCCGCAGATCAATCCGGCGCCCGACTGCATCTGCACCGGCGGCGGCTCGGCGACAGGCGGCGCCGCGCGGCGCGGCAGCAGGCGCAGTTCGATGCGGAATTCCGGCACGGCCATCGGGAAGCGGTGCGGCGGCAGGCCGGCGTAGGCGGTCTCGACCAGAGACAGCAGCGCCGCGCTGGCGCTTTCGAAGCGGAAGTTCCCGCCCATGATCTGCCGGCACAGCGAAACCTGCCGGCGCGGGCGCTCGCCGAACGGATCGGAAGCGGCGTCCCAGGCATCGTGGTGTGGGTTCAGGGTCATCGTCGCCGATCGCGGGTCCAGCCTCGTTGGGCACGCCGAATGGTAGGTGCGGCTGCGACGGGCAAAGGTTGCGCGGGCCGGGTCCCGCCCACCGAATATTTTCCTGCTTAACGCCGAGCCTCAGCTACTTGAAGCCCCTCTCCCACCGGGAGAGGGGTTGGGGAGAGGGTCCGGGCGAAGCACGACATCCAATTTCTTGGCATGCCGGTGACTCGTTGCTTCGACCGGACCCTCATCCGGCCCTGCGGGCCACCTTCTCCCGAAGGGAGAAGGGATCGACCAGCCGAGGCTCGCCGTTCTTCAGGAATTTTTGCCGCGCCAGGCAACCGATGCCCCGCGCCGGGGCACTTACGCCCGGCAGCGTCGAGCGATGGCGCCGCACGTCGGCCCCTGGCCATGATCGAGGCTACCGCACGATGCTGAGGATCCACGTCGGCCACTGCTATTTCCTGCGGTTGGACCCGAAGCAGTGGGAGCGCGGCAAGCCGTATCCGCCGCTCGCCACCATCCAGGTCGCCGCGCTGCTGCGCCAGATGGGGCACGCGGTGAGCCTGTTCGACGCCATGCTCGCCGACGGCGTCGGCGACTTCGAGGCCTCGCTGCAAACCACCCGGCCGGACCTGGTGGTGCTGTACGAGGACAACTTCAACTTCCTCACCAAGATGTGCCTGGGCCGCATGCGCGAGGCGGCCTGCCAGATGATTGCCGCGGCGCGCGCCGGCGGCGCCCGGGTGATCGTCGCTGGCTCCGACGCCTCCGACCATCCCGATGCCTTCCTCGCTGCCGGTGCGCATACGGTGCTGGTCGGCGAAGGCATCGCCGCGCTGGCCGAACTGGTCGGGCGGCTGCAGCGCGATCCGGCGATCGGCGACGACTGGGCCGCCGGCCTCGGCGGCGTCGCCACGCTGGCCGGCGGACAGCTGCGGCTGACCCGCCTCGGCGCACTGCCGCCGGACCCGCGGCTGGTCGGCCACCCGGCCTGGGACCTGGTCGACATCGAGCGCTACCGCGCGCTTTGGCACGAACGGCACGGCTACTTCAGCCTCAACATGGCGGCCTCGCGCGGCTGTCCGTTCCGCTGCCACTGGTGCGCCAAGCCGATCTGGGGCAACCATTACAACCAACGCCGCGCCGAGGACGTGGCGGCGGAGATGAGCTACCTGAAGCGCACGTTCCAGCCGGATCACATCTGGCTGGCCGATGACATCTTCGGCTTCCGCGTCGACTGGGTGACGGCGTTCGCCGCGCACCTGCACGCCGCCGACGGGCCGGTACCGTTCACCATCCAGACCCGCGCCGACCTGATCAGCGAGCGCATGGCCGCCGCGCTCGGCGAAGCCGGCTGCGCGGAGGCGTGGATCGGCGCGGAAAGCGGCAGCCAGCGCGTGCTCGACGCGATGAACAAGGGCACTCACGTCGCCGACCTGGTCACCGCGCGCGCGCGGCTGGGCGAGCACGGTATCCGCGTGGGCTTCTTCATCCAGCTGGGCTACCTCGGCGAGCAGCTGGCCGACCTGCTGGCGACCCGCGAGCTGATCGCGCAGGCCGCGCCGGACGACATCGGGGTGAGCGTGTCCTACCCGCTGCCGGGCACGAAATTCTACGAGCAGGTGAAGGCGCAGCTGGGCGCGAAGACCCACTGGCAGGACAGCGGCGACCTGGCCATGATGTTCCGCGGCGCCTACGACTCGGACTTCTACCGCCGCGTGCGCGACCTGCTGCACGAACAGGTCGCCATCCAGCAGGCGCAGCCCGCCGCACCGGACCAGCGCCATGCCGCGCTCGACGCGCAGTGGACGGCGCTGATCGCCAGCGAAGGCGCGCACCGCAACCGGAATGCCACCTCGCCGCCGCCCGCGCCGGCGCGCCACGTCGCGCTGCCGCTGTACTGAGCGCGCCATGCTGCCGCCACTCAGGATCGTCCGCCATGGCCTGCGCCGCATCACCGAGGCGTTCGCCGCGGAACTGGCCGGGCCGGGCCGCGCTACGCCGGCATGGAGCGAACTGGAATGGCGGCTGGCCACCGCGGTCGCCGTGGCACACGGCGTGTCGCCGCTGCTGTGCCACTGCTGCGCGTGGAAGCACGAGTCATGGCGGCGCTTCCTGGAAAGCCAGCGCGACCACGTGGAGCGACGCCACCAGCGCATCCACGCGCTGCTGCAACAGATCGACGCCGACGCCCGCACCACCGCTCTGGCGGTGGTGCCGCTGAAGGGTGCCGCGCTGCACGCACTGGGCATCTACACGCCGGGCGAGCGGCCGATGGCCGACATCGACCTGCTGGTGCGCGAGGACGATGCCGCCGCGGCGACCGCGCTGCTGCTCAAGCTCGGCTACGTGGAGTCGTTTGCACAATGGAAGCACCGCGTGTTCAAGCCGGCCAGCGGCCAGCCGTTCGCCGGGCTGGGCGAGCACCACGACACGCCGGTCAACATCGAGCTGCACACGCGCATCCGCGAGCGGCTGCCGGTGTCGATGGTCGACATCACCGCGCGCATCTATCCGCGTACCGCCGAGCCCGGGCTGAACCCCTACCCGTCGCCGGGCGCGCTGATGAGCCACCTGCTGCTGCACGCGGCGGGCAACATGTGCGGGCGCAGCCTGCGCCTGCTGCACCTGCACGACATCGCGCGGCTGGCCACGCACCTGGCCGCCAGCGACTGGGCGGTGCTGTGGGCCGACGCCAGCGAGCCGCCGTGGTGGGCGCTGCCACCGCTGCGGCTGGCTGCACGCCACTACCCCGAAGCGATCCCCGCCGCCGTGCTGGCTCGGCTCGAACGCGACTGTCCGCGGCTGCTGCGGACGATCTCGCACCGGCAAAGCCTGACCCGGGTGTCGTGCTCGGAACTGTGGCTGCATGCCTTCGCCGGCATCGAATGGGCGCGCTCGATTCGCGAAGTCGGGCGCTATCTGCGGAACCGCGTGAGCCCGCCGGACGAAGCGCGCCAGGAACGCGCCGACATGGTGCGCACCCAGCTCTGGCTGCAGGGGCAGAGCTGGGTCACCACCGCGCACCGCCGGCGCATCCTGACCTGGCTGACCCGGCCAGTGCCGCGGATGGACATGCTGTATGTGGTGCACGCGGCCCTGGAACCCCTCGCTTCCCGTGAGAACACGGAGCACACGCTGGTCGCGTCGGGATAGGTCCACCTGGTCGACGCAACATCTTCCCGCTGACTCGATCGGCCCGCTGCAACGCAGCGGACCGTTCTCGCTTGTGCTGCGCGGCATCAACATTTCCGTGCCGATCATGTGGGAGGCGAGTACACCGGACTGGTGTCCGGCAGGCCGCGCCGCTAAGGTGACGGCTGTTTCGGCTGGTGGAAGTCGCAATGCCATCGGGAGCAACTCCGGAGCTCGCGGAACGCATGCAGGCGGCGGTGCACAAGGAGTGTGCGGCGATTCTTCGCGCGCTTGCCTCGCGGCACCACATCCACGTTTCCATCCATGGCGCGAGAAAGGCGATCCGGCGTCTGCGCGCGCTGTTGTTCCTGGTGGAGGATCGCCTGCCGGATGCCGCGGCGGTCGACCGGACGCTGGAGCGCCTGGGCGACAGCCTTTCGGCGCTGCGCGATGCGCACGTCATGGTCGACACGGCCGAAGGCCTCGCCGCCAGGGGCAAAGCGAAGCAGTGGGCAGCAGCGATCAAGCGTCTGGTGCGCCGGCGCGACGAGCTGATTCAACAGGCGCTGGCGCGGGACGTGGACTTCCGGCGCCGGCGCCGCGTGGTCGAGCGAGCCGCGCAGCAGCTGGGCGACATGCCATGGCACGAACTCAAGACCACGGACCTGCGGCAGGCACTGGAGCGCAGCTGCCACCGCGTGACCAAGGCAGAGGCGCGAGCCAAGGCCGACCCGCTGCCGGCCAACCTGCATCGCTGGCGCCGCCGCGTGCGCAAATTGCGCATGCAGATGGAAGCCCTGGCCAGGATCGAACCCGACATCGCGAAGGACGCGGCGAAAGAATCCGCGAGCAAAACCGCCAAGGCACTGCACAAGCTCAGCGACCAGCTGGGCGCGTTCCAGGACCAGCAGATGCTGCGCAACGTGCTGCGGCGAATGCGCGGCCTGCCGCATCGGGCGCAGATAGGGCGGCAACTCCGCGAAGAACTTGTGGCGAACCAGTCGATGCTGGTCGGGCAAGGCGTGTCTGTCCCGGGTCGATAGTCGGCGCTCGAATCAAGGGAGACGGAGATAATTGACTCAGGATGATTGCCTCCGAAAGGCTACTCTGCCCCCGTTTCCGCCGTCGGATTCAGCCTGTCCCCCATTGATGCCATCATCGATGGCCTCATGACGCACCTCATGCATCCGCAAACCCTCGCCATCCACGCCGCCGACGGCTATCGCCTGCACGCACGCTGGTGGCATCGGCCGGATCACGCCGATCCGGCGCGTCCGGTCGCCGTCATTGCACCCGCCACGTCGGTGCAGTCCAAATACTATGCGCGGTTCGCTGCCTACCTGTTCGACCACGGGTACGACGTCGTCACGTTCGACTACCGGGGCATCGGCGGGTCGCGTTACGGCTCGCTGCGGGGTTTCGAGGCGGACTGGCTCGACTGGGGGAGCGACCTCGACGCGGTACTGGCCCACGTCGTGTCGGCATGCCCCGGCCGCCCGGTCGATGTGGTCGGCCACTCGATCGGCGGGTTCCTCGTCGGGGTGGCGCCAACGGCCGCGCGGGTTCGCCGCATTTTCACGGTGGGCGCGCAGTACGCCTACTGGCGCGACTACGCCCACTGGGCCCGCCGGGGCATGCTCTGGCGCTGGCACGCGCTGATGCCGCTGCTGGTCGCGCTTTGCGGCTACCTGCCGGCCAAACGGTTCGGCTGGATGGAGGACACGCCCAAGGGCGTCGCCCGGAACTGGTCGCGCATGGGGCCGCTGTTCGAGCGCAGCCTCACGCGCCATCGCTCGCCGGGAGCGGACGCGGCACGGCTGGTGCATCGCTTCGCGGCGGTGACGGCACCCATCCTCGCGCTGGGCCTGGACGACGATCCGTTCGGCACCCCCGCCGCCATCGACCGGCTGCTGGCGTACTTCACGGGCGCGGAACGGCATCACCTGCGCCTCGACGCCGCCGCGCTCGGCTTCGACGCGATCGGACACTTTGCGTTCTTCAACGACCGCTTTCGGGATGCGCTCTGGCCACTCGCGCTGGGCTGGCTGCGCGACCAGAAAATCACCACGCCGCCCGGCGCCACGCTGACGACTCGAACCGGAGCACGCGGACCGTGACGCCCTATGCCCCTCAAAGGGGGACGGGGATAGTTGCCTCCGACTCCCTTTGCGGGAGTCTTTATTGGGTCCAACATAGGGCTACCGCTAGAACTCGGCGATCAGCGAGCCGGCAAACCGATCGTGCCCTCCGAGCCCCAGTGATCCACCATGTTGGTGTGCGCCGTATCGCAGGACAAATCCAGCCCAATGCCCAATACGCTCACTCTACCCTTCACTCCCCTGCCGCCACCAACCGCAAATACAACGCCTCAAACGCCCGCGCCGTATGATCCGCGTCTTCGCGCAGCGCCCGGCACTGCGCAGCAGCCGCCAGCTGCAGGCGCAACGCCTCATCGGTCAGCACCCGGCTGATCGCGCTCGCCAGGGCGGCCCAGTCGCCGATGGGCACGGCCAGCGCGGCCGATGGCGTCCACTCGGCCAGGTGGCCGACGGCGGTGCCGACCGTGGGTACGCCGGCTACCGCCGCTTCGAGCAGCACCAGCGGGCCGGCTTCGTGCAGCGAGGACAGCACCAGCAGGTCGGCCGAGGCCATCAGCGGGCGCAGTTCGCGCTGGGTCTTGAAGCCGTGGAAGCGCACCTGGTCCTGCAGTCCGAGCTGGCAGGCCAGCCGTTCCATTTCGCCGTGCAGCGTGTCCACGCCGACGATGTCCATGCGGAAGGCCAGCCCCGTGCTGGCCAGCGCGGCCAGCGCGCGCAACAGGGTCGGCTGGTCCTTCACCCGGTTGAGGCTGGCAACGTGGATCAGCCGCGCCGGCCCCGTGCCGCGCGCATGCGGCGCCAGCGGCGGCCACCCGCGCAGGTCGACGCCGAGCGGCACGCGCCGAGCCTTGAGCCCGAGCGCAGCCAGCGCGTCGACGATCGGCGCGCTGGCTGCGGTGATTGCATTGGCACCGCGCAGCACCACCGCCTCGCGCAAGCGCCCTTTCCATTTGCGCCGGCCGCCGTAGCCGATCGCGTGCAGCGCGACCAGTTCGCCGCCGGCGACGTGCACCAGGCTCGGCCGCCGCAGCGATTTCGCCGCGGCCACCGCGACCAGGCTGCACGAGCCGGAGAAGATCGCCTGCACCACATCGAACGGCGCGCGGCGATGCTCGGCGCGGATCGCCGCGATCGCGCGCAGCCGGGTCCAGCCCTCGCCGATGTTGTGCACGGTGGCGCCGGCCAGTTCCCAGCGGCCCGCCGTTGCCTCCTGCTGCAGCGCGAACACATGCACCTCGTGCACGCGCGCCAGCCGCCCGATCAACGCCAGCAGCACCGGGATCACGCGGAACTCGCCGCTGCGGTCCACCCCGCCCGGCACCACCAGCGCGAGTTTCATCCCGGCCCCCACAGCCGGTCGGCGCGCACCTGCGCATAGGCACCGGCCCAGCGGCGGCCCAGCGCGGCGAACGACAGCGTGGCGTCGAAGTGTGCGCGCACCTGCGCCGGCGATGGCCCGTTCGTCGCGACATCAACCAGCGCCTCGGCCAGCTGCGCGGCGTCGCCGCAGGGCCACAGGCGGCCGATGCGGCCGTCGTCGGTCAGCGCGCGGAACGCAGGAATGTCGGTGACCAGCGGCGCCACGCCGCAAGCCAGCGCCTCCAGCAGCGAGTAGCCGCAGCTCTCGGCATGGCTGCCGGCGACGAACAGGTCCGTGGCGCGCATCAGCGCCTCGATCCGGGCGTGAGCCACCTTGCCGAGCAAGTGCACGCGCCCGGCCAGCCGCGGATCGCCCGCGATGCGCTGACGCACCGCCTCGAGCAGTGGCGCGTTGCCGAACACGCACCACAGCTGCAGACCGGGCAACCGTTGCACGGCGCCGGCCACGCCGTCGAGCACCGCCAGCGGGTCCTTGCCCGAGTTCAGATGGCCGACCCACAGCGCGCAGGGCTCGCCGTGCAGGCCGGTTTCGGCGCGCACGCGGGCGCGATCGCCCGGCGTGAAACGGCTGCTGGATTCGGGTATCGCGAACAGTCGCGTGTGCGGCGCGAACAGGCCGGCGCGGGTGAACGGCTGCGCTAGCTCGGCGGCGGTGAAGGCGATGCCCGCCGCGGCGGCATACCGGCGCCGCCACCATGGCCACCGCCAGCGGCGCGGCGGGCGGTCGGCATGGTCCTGGATCACGATCGGCAGCGACGGCAGGCGTTGCGCCAGCGCGAACGCATCGGCGGCGAAGCCTAGGCTGTGCAGGTGCAGCACGTCGGGCCGGATCTCGCCCAGCAGCTCGGCGAGGCGGCGCGTCCGTTGTGCGCCGCCGGGCACCGGAATGAAGCGGTAGTCGATGCCATTGCGCTGCACGCGCTCCGGGCGCGTCGCCAGCTGGATCACCGACACGCGGGTGCCGGCGCTGGCCACCGCTTCGGCCACGTCGGCCAGCGTGGGCCACTGCTCGAACACGTCGGCCGAGGCGAGGCCTGCCGGCACCGGCAGGAAATTGATCTGCGCCACGTGCACGGCCGGCACCGGCCTAGAGGCCCGATACCTGCGGCATGCGCAGGCGCACGAACCGGTTCGCCAGGTTCAGCTCCCACGGTCGGTCGTACTTCCGGAAGCGGTAACGCCAACCGGCCATGGCGCTCAGGTTGCGCTTCGCCCACGGCGGCGCGCGCAGGTCCTGCACCGTGGGGTAGCGGCAGCGCAGCACGGTGACGAAGTCGTTGATGCGCTGGCGCAGGCGATCGCTAAGCCAGGGCGCGTCGACGTGGCAGGCGTAGTGCACCCAGCGCGACTCGGTCCACTCGTCCGGCGTAGTCGGGAACACCACCGGCGCGCCGTCGAGGTCGAGCAGTGGCGCGCCCGGCCGCTTGCGGCGGTCCTGCTCGTGGCGGCTGTGCTCCGGCAGCGGCGTGTAGATGTAGATGACGACCTCGGTCTGCGGGTTGATCCGCTTCAGCTCGCGGATGAACTCGAAGGTGTGCTCGGTTTCTTCCTCGGTGTTATCGGGCGGCGCCACCATGAACGACAGCTCGGGGATCACCCCGTAACGGCGGCACTGCTCGACCACCGCCAGCGTCTGGTCCGGGCGCGTGCCCTTGCGGATGTCGTGCAGCATCTGGTCGTTCGGCGATTCCGCGCCGATGTAGGCCATGCGCAGCCGGCTCTTGCGCACCAGTTCCCACGAGCGCTCGGACAGGTTCAGCAGCGCGTCGGCGCGGGCAAAGCACCACCACGGCAGTTCGAAGCGGGCCATCACTTCGAGCAGCGGCACCATGTCCGCCTCGCGGTCGAAGAAATTATGGTCGAAGTACTGCACCGAATCGGCGCCCAGCGTGTGCTTGAGGTAGGTGAGCTCGCGCTCCAGCCGCGCGGCGGCGGGCAGGAAGGTGGCGCCGCCGAACATCGCGGCCACGCCGCAGAAGGTGCAGTGGTAGCGGCAGCCGATCGCCGCCTGGTGCGCTACGGTGCGCTGGCCGAGGTAGGTGCGCGCCAGGTAGCGACGCGGATCGCCGAGCTTGTCGTAAGGCAGCAGCCCCGCGGGGTCGTGGCGCACGATGTGGCGGGGCGGGTTGTGCACCACGCTGCCGGCGTTCTTCCAGGACAGCCCGGCGATCTGTTCCAGCGCCGGGCCGTTGCCGCTGAGCGTGGCGACTAGCTCTGACAGGGTTTCCTCGCCCTGCGCGCGCACCGCATAGTCGACATAGGGCGCGGCCAGCGTGGCGTCCGTGTGCAGCGTGGGGAAGTAGCCGCCCCAGATGATCGGCAGCGCCGGGTAGCGTTCGCGGATCGCCTGCGACACGGCGATCGCCGGCGCCACCTGCGGGCCACCCATCACGCCGACGCCGACGGCGTCGAAGCGCTCCTGTTCCAGCACGCGCAGGGTGTCGTCGACGAAGTCGCGGTCCACGTTGCCGTCGATGATGCGGCTGCTGCCGCTGCGCTCCAGTGCCGCCGCCAGGTGCAGCAGCGCCAGCGGGAAGCGCGCGCTGCTGCGCGAGGTGATGGTGGGGTTGATCAGCAGGGTGCGTGGAGAAGTCATGGGAAGGCCTGCGGGCAAGCGGCGTTAGGGCGCCCGGTGCAGCTGGAACACCAGCGCGACGGGAACCTCCAGCGCCATGCGGTCGAAGTGCGCGCCGGCGGGGACGTCGGCCGGGTCGAGCATGGGTTCCAGCACCTGTTCGATCTGCAGCCCGAGCGCCAGGCAGGCGGCGTGCCAGTGGCTGTACAGATGCGGCGTGTGGCGCACGGCGTAGCTCAGGCCGCCGGCCTTGAAGTCGCGCCGCCAGCCGAGCGCATGGCCGATCGGATGCACGTCGCTCAACAGCAGCGTGCCGCCGGGCCGGGTCACCCGGCGCAGTTCGGCCAGCGCTGGTTCGAGGTTGTCGAGGTGTCCGACGACCAGGCCGCAGACGGTCAAGTCCGCCTGCGCATCCGGCAGCGGCAGCGCGGCCACGCTGCCCTGCACCAGCGCGACCGGCACGCCGGCATGCAGCGCGGCCAGTTCCGTGTCGGCGCGCTTGAGCATGTGCGGCGAAAGATCCACGCCGGTCACGCGCGCCACGCCGCGGCGCAGCGCGTGCAGCATGTAGCGCCCGCTGCCGCAGCCGACGTCGAGCACGGCCTGCCCGCGCAGGCTGGCGGGCATCAGCGCCAGCATCGCGCGCTCCTCGGCCTGCATCACCGGGTTGTGCGCACGCGCCGGGTAGCCGGGCGCCCACAGCGCGTAGGCCGCGCGCGGTTCGAGCGTGGGCTGGGCGGTCATGGGTAGCACCTGGCTTCGGCAGTGGCATCGCGCGCGCGGTCGTTGCGCGCAGCGACGCGTTCGAGTCCGGGCTCGAGCGCGAGCAGCGCCGGCTCGGCCAGCGCCGCGGCCAGCAGCTTCGGCTTGCCGTCCAGCGTTACCGGCACCGTGTCCACGCCGGCGGCGGCGAACCATGCGGCGAAATCCGGATCGGCGATGCGCGGCACGCCGTCGCGCACCACCGCGCGGATGTCGCTGCGGCGGACGCCGGTCAGGCTGCCGGCCGGGCCCCCACCGCGGTCCTCGACGATCACCAGGTCGGCCCGCGCGCCCGGCGCAAGGCTGCCGCGCGAAGGCAGGCGCAGGATGCGCGCGGCCGCGGTGGTGGCCAGCTCCAGCACCTGCATGGGGCCGAGCTCGCCGCGCTCGACCACGCCGCGCATCTCCTCGAGCAGGTCGCGCGCGCCGCTGAGCCGCGAGTCGCTGCCCAGCGCCAGCCGCCCCGCCGCGCACAGCCGCCGCGGGTCGAGCGAACGCCCGAGCAGGCGGTGGTTGCTGGTCGGGCACCACACCACCGCCGCGCCGCTGGCGAGCACGCGGTCGATGTCGCATTCGCGCAGGCCCACGCCGTGCACCAGCACGCTGTTCGCGGCGAGACAGCCCAGTTGATCCAGCTGATCGAGTTCCGCTTGCGCGATGGCGTCGGTGCCCTCGGCCAGGTGGATCAGCCACGGGCGATCGGCAGGCGTGGCGGCAAAGCTCTCCTGCACCGGCGGCCCGTAACCGGGCCAGCCCGGCGCGTAGCTCCAGCCGTAGTCGCGCAGCAGCGCCACCGGGAAATCCAGCGCGTCCAACGCCGCGTGCCAGGGGTCGTGATGCGCCACGCAGGTGACTCCGGCAAGCAGGTTCTTCAGCGCGCCGTGGCGCAGCCGCCGCGCCTTCGGCACCCGCAGCGCGGCGGCCACGGCGGGGTCGGCGAAGTGCGCCTGGAACGCCGCGATCCAGGCGTAGCTGTTGGGGAACGGCGCGCCGTGGCGCAGCGGCGGCACGGCGTTGACGTGCAGGTGCTCGTGCGCGTTGACCAGGCCGGGAAAGATCAGGTGGTCGCGCAGGTCGATGCGCCAGGCCCGCGCGGCCAGCGAAGCGCCGATGCGCCCGGCGCGGATCGGCAGCGGCGCGCGCGAGGTTGCCGCCGGCGTGACCGTCGCCGCGCGGCACAGGCTGACATCCAGCGCGGCCTGCAGCACGTCCATCGCTCAGCGCCGCCGCAGCACGATCAGAAAGTGATCGCCCATGTCGCGCAGCAGCGGCAGCGCGCCGAAGCGGTCGTCGAGCCGGCCCAGCCGCTCGCACCAGCGCGGGTGGCGGCGGCAGTAGTCGACCAGGTAGGGCGGCGGCATGAACAGGCTCAGCGCGCGATAGCCGGCCAGCGCGAAGTGGCCGGCGAACGCGCGGTAGAACTCGCGCGGCAGGTAATAGCAGGCCCACACCGTGTGGCGGTTCATGCCCACCGCGGTGGCGCCGCGCGCGGCGCGCACACCGGCGCGGCGGAAGCGGCCGCGCAGCGCGTAGTGCCCCAGTTCCCACGGGCAGATCCGACCCATCACCGAGAACACCAGTCGGCCGCCGGGGCGCAGCAGACGCGCGCACTCGGCCGCCACGCCGGCGAGGTCCGACACGCAGTTCAGCGGGCCGAAGTTCGAGTAGATGCCATCGAACGCGTCGTCGAGCCGGTCCAGCTGCTGGATGCCGAGGTGGATGGCGCGCACCTGCGGCGACAGGCTCGCCGCCGCGCGCGCCCGGGTGCGCTCGACCATCCGCGGCGACCAGTCGCTGGCGACGACCTGGTGGCCGCGGCGCGCGAACTCGACGGCGTCGATGCCGGTGCCGCAGCCGAGGTCGAGCAGGCGCGCGGCGACCGGGAACTCGCCCTGCATGGTGTCCCACATGGTCAGGCGCATGCGCTGGATCAGCTCGTTGTTGCCGCGCGGGCCGTCGTAGTCCGCGGCGACGCTGTCGAAGGCATGCTGCGTGTCGAGCAGCTGCGCGTCGTCCAGCGACATGCCGGCGCCTTCGAGTTTGTGCTGTCCGTTCATGCCCATCCGCGTTCCGCCGCCTCGATGGCTCTGGCCGTGAGTGCCGGCCGCGGCCGCTTTGGTTGAATGCGCGGCGGTCACGCCCGCGAACGCCGCGCCACGTCCCGCGCCAGCGCCGCGGAGGCGCCCAGGAACAGCGCCAGCAGCAGGCCGAGGCCATAGGTCAGCTCGGGGTTCGGGAAGGCCTGCTTCTCCGGCACGTAGGCCGGCCACACCATCGAGGTGTCGTAGGTGTAGGCCGGCCCGAGGCGCTCGACGAGATCGTTGCGCTGCTGGGTCAGGCCGCGCACCTCTTCGTTCTTGTTGGCCAGCAGCAGGCTGGCCAACACCGGGTTTGCCATGTCCTTGCCGCCAACCGCGTGCAAGCCGCCCGGCTCGGCCGCCTGCTGGTAGCGGGCGTGGTCGGCCTCGGCGGTGCCCAAGTCGGCTTCGATCCGCACCAGCCGCGCGCGAGCCGCCTGCAGCGGCGGCTCCTCCAGCTCCCGGTGCACCGCGCGCAGCCGCGCCACCGTGGCCGCAGCGAGTTCGCCGGCCTGCTGGGGCGAGTAGGCGCGCACGGTCAGCTTGACCAGCGAGCCGGCGTAGAGCATCGGTTCCAGCTTCAGGCTGTTGCGGTAGAGCCGCGCCACCGGCGTGGTTTTCGCGTAGCCGGCGCTGGCCAGCACCTGGTTCTGGAACGGCACCAGCTGCAGCCGCTCGGTGACCCGCTGCAGCGGCTCGACCTTCGGGTCCTGGCCCGCCGGCACCGAGCCGACCTGCGCGATCTGGATCCACGCGGTCGCTTCCCACTGGCGTTTCACCAAATGTGCGAAGGCGTAGGTGCAGGCCAGGGTCAGCACCAGCACCAGCACGAACCACAGCCACTGGCGAGTGAAGATCCGCCACAGGTCGATCAGGTAGATTTCATCGCGTTCCATGGTTCGCCACTCGCTGGATGGAAGGTGAAGGGGCCAATGCGCGCCGGTTCGGCAGCCAGCTGGCGATGATCGGCAGCACCAGGCAGATGCCGATGAAGCCGGCGTTGGTCCAGGTGAACGCCTGCGGCGCGAACGGCGACATCACGCCGACATAGGCCATGCGCAGGAACATCAGCAGGGAGAACAGCGGCACCGCCGAGCGCAGCCGCTGCACGCTCCACAGCAACAGCGCGTACAGCGCGAACACCGACAGCGCGGCGCCCACCGGACCGAACGCCAGCAGAAACGGGAAGAACTCGGTGCCCACGTTGATGTTCGACGCATCCAGCGGGATGCCGGTGCCGGCGGTCGCCACCGAGCCGTGCAGCGGCACCAGCTGGTTGATCAGGAAGTCGGGGTTGCGGTAGCCCTTGGCCAGGATCGCGCTGAAGTTGTAGGGGCCGGCGCTGGCGTACAGCAGCAGCCATTTGATAGCTTGCGGCGCGGCGTGGTACGCCGCGCTGAACGGCAGCGTGACGTGGTCCAGCGGCCCCGAGCGCAGCATGCCGAGAATCGAGAAGATGCTGCTGCCGGCGAGCGCCAGCAGCAGCAGCGTTTTCCACGGCAGCGGCTTCGTCTCGTCCCGGCGCAGCACCAGCACCAGCGCGAACGAGAAGAAGGTGGCGAACAGCCGGTTGCGGTCGATCACCAGCACCGGGAACACGAAGCCGATGGCGATCAGCGCAATGCGCAGCCGCCGGCTGCGTGCGCACAGCAGGCCGATCGGCGGCAGCACCCAGCACATGTCCGAGACGTGCCGCACGTGCGCGCGGCCGCCGTCCATCACCGCATAGGCCGAGGGCTTGTCGAACAGCGGGATCGGGAACAGCGTAAGGTCGAACACGCAGAACAGCACGATCAGCCAGGCCAGCGCCAGCGCAAGGAACGCCTCGCGGGTGCCGGCGTAGTGGCGCGCGCGGAAACGCGCGAACTCCGGCAGCCGCACGCCCGCCTGCACGTCGAACAGGATGATCACCGCCGCGAGCAGGGCCAGCAGCAACAGGCCCTGCAGGTAGTCGACGGAAAGGTCATAGGTGAACCAGGTCAGCCCACAGGCGAACAGCAGCGGCAGGCCGAGCCAGCTGGAGGGAAGCCGCAGCAGCTGTTTCATGGCAGCCCCGCGTGGGGCGTCGGCGGCGGCGGCCGGGTGCGCGCCGCCAGCACCAGCGACAGGTAGGCCGCCACGTGCGCCAGCAGCGACCCCGGCCGGCGCTGCAGGAAGGCGATCTTGGCGTCGATGTAGTGCGCCTGCGCGCGCAGCAGGGTGCGGTACGGTTCGTCGAACAGGCCGGCGCGGCGCAGCGCGATGTGCCGCGATTCGGCGAGGTTGCCCAGGCGCGTCTCCAGGTGCCGGGTGCGGCTCAGGTTCGCGTCGTGCATGCGGTAGGCGCACACGCCGACGTCGATGAAGCCGAGCGCGTCGCGCGCGGCCAGGCGCAGGAACAGGTCCCAGTCCTCGATGCGCAGCCCTTCGCTCCAGCGGTCGACGGTGTCCAGCGCGCTCTTGCGGATCAGCGCGACCGGCCCGCCCACCGCCCACTGCCGGATCACCGCGCGACGGATGCCGTCGTCGGAGCGGTACAGGCTCTTGTCGGCGCCGTGCAGGTCGCACATGCCGCTGTCGTGCAGCTTGCGGTCGTCCTGGTCGACCACGATCGAATCGCCGATCACCGCGCCCTTGCCCGGGTGTTCCTGCAGGTAGCGGACCTGGGCGTCGAGCCCGCCGGGCAGCAGATAGTCGTCGCTGGCGCCTGGGCGCAGGAACTCGCCGTTCGCGCGCGCCGCCAGTTCGTTGAGGGTCGCGGCGATGCCGCGGTTCCCGCGCTGCACGTACTCGATCGGGATGTCCATGCAGTGCGTCGCCACCCAGTCGGCGATGAGCGCGCCGGTGCGGTCGGTCGAGCCGTCGTCGATGATGATCAGCTCCTTCGCCGGGTACGGGTCTTCCAGCACGCTGTCCAGGCAGCGGCGCACGAAGCGCTCGTGGTTGAACGCCGGAATCAGCACCGAGACCAGCGGCGGCGCGGCGCTTACGGATACGTCGTACGCCATCGTCACAGCCCTCCCAGGTAGCGCCGCACGACCAGCAGGTTGAAGGCGAGGTAGCCGAGGTAGTTGGCGGCGAAGGCGTACATCGCGCCGACCAGGCCGAAGCGCGCGGTGAACACGTAGACCAGCGCCAGGTAGCTGGCCGCGAACACGCACTCGGAGATCACGAACAGCCGCGTCATGGCCTTGGCCAGCATCACGTAGGAAAGGATGAAGGCCGCGATCTTGATGACGTCGCCGATCAGCTGCGGCGCGTACAGCGCATTGGCCGGCGCGAAGTCCGCGCTGAACAGCCAGCGCGTCAGCGGCTCGCGCAGCAGGTACACCGAGGCGGCCAGGAGCACCACCACCGGCAGGATGTAACGGTACGCATGGCGCAGCTCGGCCAGCAGCGCGTCGCGCCCCTGGATCGAGGCCAGCTTGGGCAGGTAGTAGATGTTGATGGCCGCGGTGAGGAACAGCAGGTAGGCGTCCGACACCTTGCCCACCGCCTGCCAGTAACCGACCTGTTGCCAGCCCAGCTGCAGCGCGAGGTGGTCGCGCACCGCGATGTTCACCAGCGGCGAGACCAGCGCGGCGGTGAGCGTCATCACCGAGAACGCGGCCAGCCGCCAGGTCATCTCGCGGTCGAAGCGCAGCCGCAGCATGCTGCGCCGGAAGTACGGGCTGCGCCACCACGCCGGCAGCCCGACCAGCAGCCACAGCAGCTGGCCCAGCACCAGCGCCAGCAGCGCGCCGTACAGCTGCAGCCAGCGCGCCAGCGCGATCACCGTGGCGATGCTGAGCAGCGAGCCCAGCACCTGGATCAGCGCCAGCCGGCGCACGTCCATGAAGCCGTTGACCACGGCCAGAATGTAGTTGACCAGCGCGATGCCGAGCTGGGCCACGGCCAGCACGCGGATCAGCCCCGCGTAGGCCGGGTCGTCGAGCAGCCACGACGCCAGCGGCCGGCTGAACGCCAGCGCCAGGCAACCCATCAGCAGCGAGGCGCACAGCGCGTACCACAGCGCGGCGGCCAGCAGGCGCGCGAGGCGCTGTGGATCCTCGCGGTATTCGGCCACGTACTTCACGATGCCGGCGCTGATGCCGCCGCCGGCCAGCACCGCCAGCAGCGACATCAGGCTCATGAACTGGCCCAGCTTGCCCACGCCCTCCGGCCCGGCGAACCACGCCACCAGCTTGACCACCACCAGCGCCGCCAGCAGCCGCGCCGCGGTGGCCAGGCCGGAGTAGAAGCCGGCGCGCGCGATGTTCATGGCGGACACCGGAATGCCTGGCAGGCGTCGATCACCCGCTGCACCGCCTCGTCGCCCAGCGTGGGGTCCATCGGCAGGCTCAGCACTTCGTCATGCAGGCGTTCGGTCAGCGGCAGCCGCAGCTGGTGCAGCTCCGGGTAGGCCGGCTGCCGGTGCGGCGGTACCGGGTAGTGCACCTGGCTGTGGATGCCGTGCGCGAGCAGGTGCCGCTGCAGCGCGTCGCGCCGGGCGCAGCGCACCACGAACAGGTGCCAGGCGTGACCCTCCTCGTGCGTCACCTGCGGCAGCCGGATCTGCGCATGGCGGATGCCATCGCGGTAGCGGCGCGCCACTGCGCGGCGACGCGCGACATCCTCGTCGAGGTGGCGCAGCTTCACCCGCAGCATCGCCGCCTGGATCTCGTCCAGCCGCGAGTTGACGCCCTGCCAGAGGTGGCGGTACTTCACCTCCGAACCGTAGTTGCGCAGCGCCGCGACCTGTCGCGCCAGCTGCGCGTCGGCGGTCACCACCGCGCCACCGTCACCCAGCGCGCCGAGGTTCTTGGCCGGGAAGAAGCTGAAGGCCGCGGCGTCGCCGAACGCGCCGGCGCGGCGGCCGTCGCACGCCGCGCCATGCGCCTGCGCGGCGTCCTCGATCAGCAGCAGCCGGTGCCGCTGCGCCAGCGCCGCCAGCGCCGGCATGTCGGCCAGCTGGCCGTACAGGTGCACCGCCATGATCGCGCGTGTGCGCGGCCCGATCGCCGCCTCCACGCAGGCCGGGTCGAGGTTGAAGCTCGACGGGTCGGGCTCCACCGGCACCGGCAGCAGCCGGTTGGCGCTGACCGCGAGGAAGCCGGCGATGAAGGTGTTGCCCGGCACGATCACCTCGTCGCCCTCGCGCAGCGCGCCGAGCTGCCGGTAGCCGCGCAGGATCAGCGCCAGCGCATCCAGCCCGTTGCCCACGCCCAGCGCGTGCGGCACGCCGCACCAGGCGGCGAACTCGCGCTCGAACGCCGCCAGCTCCGCGCCCATCACGTACCAGCCCGAGTCGATCACCCGCGCCACCGCCGCCTTCAGCTCGTCGGCGTGGCGCGCGTTGATCGCCCCGACGTCGAGGAACGGCACGTCGGCCAGGGCGACTTCGCTCACGGCGCCGGCCATCACAGCGGCCACTCGTAGAAGTCGTGCACCACCGCGCGCGCGCCGAAGTATTCCTTCTGCGTGACCAGGCCGCCGTTGAGCACGCGTCCTTCCTGTTCGGTGGAAATGCCGAAGCTGAAGTACGCGCGGTCGGCGTAGACGCCGCCGATCAGTTCGGCCAGCAGGAAGCTGAGCGCGCCGGCACTGCGGCCCTGCTCCGACACGGCCATGTACTGGGTGTGCGCGACCTTGCCGAGGTCGTAGACCAGCACGCCCGCCAGCAGCTCGCCCTCGCGGCGCGCCTCGTGCAGCACCAGCTGCTGCGGGAAGCGTGCCTGCAGCAGGCGCAGTTCCGCCAGGCTGTGGGTGGGCCGCGCGTCGTGCTTGCGCAGCACCTCGCTCAGCAGCGCGTGGAACTGTGCCGGGTCGGCGGCGGGCTTGAGCTCGATGCCAGCCTTGCGCGCCTTGTTGACCGCGCGCTGGCGGCCCTGCGAGAAGTGGAACGCCTCGCGCAGCGCGATCGCCGAGGAGAGGTCGCGCCGCTGCAGCCGCGCGCCCAGGCAGTGCAGCGCGTACAGGTCCTCCTCGGCCGGGTAGGCGTGGAAGATGTGCGGCACCGCCTTGTAGATCACCCGCTCCACGCCGAGCGCGCGGTAGTGGCGGGCGATCTGCCCGAACACGCCCAGCGTCGACTCGGCGCGCAGCTCCTGCGTGGTGAGCAGCCCGGCGTAGGTGAGGCCGGCGTGGCTGGTCACCACGCTGCCCTGGCGGCTGGCGGGGAACACCGCCACCGCCTCGCCGTGCCGCTCGACCACCAGCGACTGGTCGACGAAGCGCTCGGCGTGGTAATCCATGTAGCCGCGCCGGTGCAGCAGGTTGCCGTTGCGCGAACGCCCGACCAGCGCGTCCCAGGCCTGCACGTCGGCAGCGGTGTAGGGCCTAACGCTGCACATCGGCGGCTCCCTCCGCATCGTCGGCGGTGGCCAGGCCGAAGCCGTCCACGCCCATGTCGTTGCCGTTGTAGAACATCAGCAGCCGGTCGCGCCGGCGGATCAGCGCGGGGTAGCACAGCGTGCGCGAGTCCCAGCCGCTGGTGGACAGCGCGATGCCCAGGCTCGCGTCGCGACGCTGCCACGCGATGCCGTCGTCGCTGGCGGCGACGCCGGGAAAGTAGTCGCCATTGAGGTTGCCGCGGGTGAAGTACATCAGGTAGCGGCTGCCGTAGCGGTACACGCGCGGCCGGCCGATGCGGTATTCGCTGCCCTGCGGGCGCAGGCAGACCTGGTCCGCACGCGGGATCGCAGAGAGGTCGTCCGTCGCCACGTGGCGGATGTGGTAGCGCGGGAACGGCTGGCCGCCGATGCTTTCCCAGTCGTCGCCCACCGCGTACCACAGGCGCCAGCGGCCGTTCTCGTACATGGCCGTATGCACCGCGGCGATGGTGCTGCGGCCGGGCGCGCGATCCAGCATCGGCGTGTCCTGGGTGCGCTGGAAGCTGTTGCCGCCGTCGCACGAGATGGCCAGACCGGTGAAGGCCAGGAACTTGGCGCGGGCCACGCGCTGGAAACCGACGTAGAACAGGTGCAGGCCGCCCGGCGCGTCGACCAGGTCGCCCAGGATCATGCCGCTGTCGTCGAAGCAGCCGCCCCGGCCGATGTCGAGCACCGGCTCGGCGCTGACCCGCACCACCTTCGCGGGGTCGTCCGCGCGTACGTCGACGTAGCCGATCCGGCTGACCCCGTCGGCATCGCGAAAGCCCGCATAGACGCGGATGAGCTCGTCGTCGAGGCGGTACGGCGTGGGGGTGAGCGCCGAGTGGCGCATCCAGCCGCCCACCCCCTGCCGCGCGGTGTCGAAGATCAGCCCTTGCTTGGCCCAGGCGAACATGCGCGCGTCACAGCCTCACGTCGAGGCTGGACTTGCCGGGCAGCGCATGCGCCGGCGAGCCGACGTAGACGCGGCCCGGCTCGGTGTCACGGGTCACCAGCGCGCCGGCGCCGATCACGTTGTCGGCGGCGACTTTCACGTGGTCGTTGAAGGTGCTGTTCACGCCCACGAAGCTGCTCTGGCCGATCTCGCAGTAGCCGGAGATGACGGCGTGCGAGGCGACGAACACGTGGTCGTGCACCACCGTGCGGTGGCCCACGTGGTTGCCGCTCCACAGCACGCAGTTGTCGCCGATGCGCACGAACGGCTGCACCACGTTGCCCTCGAAGATGAAGCTGTTCTCGCCCACCTCGGCGTTGCGCCACACGAAGGCGCGCGAACTCACGTAGCTGGCCAGTCGGTAGCCGCGGCGCTTCGCATCGAGGTAGAAGCGCGTGCGCAGGCGGTTCAGCTGGCTGGCCGGTATCGCGACGAACACGTCGAACCCGGCTGGCGGGTAATGTGCTTCCAGCGTCTCGTACGCCACCACCGGGCGGCCGGCCAGCTGCGGCTGCGCGAGGTAGTCGCGCTCGACGCTGAAGGCGACCACGTCGCGGTCACCGTCGTGCTCGAAGTACTCGCAGGCGATCTGCGCGAACTCGCCCGCGCCGACGAGGACTAGAGGCTTTGGCATGCGGCCAGGCCCTCCTGGTACACCGGGCCGCGCACCTCGCGCAGGAACGCCGCGTAGTCGGTGATGTAGTCGGCCGGGTCGTACACGTGGTCGGCCAGCACCATCAGCACGCAGTCTTCGCTGAAGTCGTACAGCTCGCGCCACACCATGCTGCCCAGGTGCAGGCCGTACGCGGGGTCGTCGAGCACCACCTGCACCTTGCCCGTGCCGTCGTCCAGCAGAAAGGTGACCGAGCCGCGCACCGCCACCGCCAGCTGGTTGAGGTGGCGGTGCGCATGCCGGCCGCGGTGCACGCCGTCGTGGGTGGCGAACAGGTAGTACACGCGCCGGATCACGAACGGCACGTTCCGGTCCTGCTCCAGGGCGACCAGCATGCCGCGGCTGTCGCCGTGCTTCTGCAACGGGATGCGTTCGATTTCCATGTTCCGGGCCCGGCAGTGATGTCGAGGGGAGGACCGACCTCACTGGGTGCCGCCCGGCGCGCGAAAGGTTGCGGCGGGAACCTCGCCGGGCGGCAGCGACTCCGATGTCATGCGGGCGACGCTCACGGCGGCCGCGCCGGACTCGCGGCGGCTACCTTGGGACCCTGCATCCATGACATGCTCTGGCCAGCGCAGCACGATGGAAACTCCCCGCGCCTTCCCGCCCGGGTGGGCGCGAACGCCGCCGGCATCAATACTGGCCGTTTCATCACGCACCGATGGGCTTGACGACGCTCTGGCAAGCAGCACGGTCCCCCGCCGCACCCCGGCTTGCGGTGCGCTCCGGCCGGTGTGGCGCGCGTGCGGCTGAGGCGCCGGTGACGCGGCCGCACGTGTATCGCGCGCGCGGCAGTCGGGTCTTCCGCGGCGCGCTCGCGCTGCTGCTCGCCGCGGCCAGCCTGGCGCCGGCGCTGCATGCGCAGGTCGCCTTCAACGGCGCGGCCGCGCTCAGCTCGCAACTGGTGGACCGCGGCCAGGCGATGACCCCCGACACGCCGATCCTGCAGGGCACTGCCTCGTGGACCTTCCCGGCCGGCTGGTCGCTGGGCCTGTCCGGCAGCACGCGGCTACGTTCGCCCGGCCGCCTGCTGGCGGCGCTGGCGCAGGCCTCGCGGCAATGGGCGCTGGCCGGCAACTGGCAGATGCAGGCGAACCTGCTTTATTACCGCTACCAGGGCAGCTCGCGCTCGCGCGCGTTCGACCGCGCCGAAGCGGGGCTGAGCTGGAGCTATCGCGACGTGCTGACCCTCGGCCTGTCGGCAATCCACGTGATCGGCGGCCGGAACCGGCTGCGCGGCGTCGCGGACGTCAGCCTGCAGTGGCCGCTGACGCGCGAGCTTTCGCTGTCCGCCGGCGCGGGTATCGCGCAGACTCCGATCGCGCCGTACGATAGCTACGGCTACGACCGCCCGGGCCCCTCCGAATACGCCCGCGCCGGCAGCTACCGCCAGCGCCCGGCGGCGGAGTTCCGGCGCTACGGCCACCTCGGGCTGCTGTGGAGCCGCGGGGCCTGGCGGGTGGAAGCCCAGCGCATCCTGGCCGACCCGCGGACGCGCTGGCAATCGGATGCCTTGGACGCCTCGCCGTGGGTGCTCACCGTCTCGCGCTCGTTCTGACCCGGAGGCAACCTTTCCGCACTGACGCGGCACCCATCCAGCAACCCGGCACCGTCCCTCGACCCAAGCGAGGATCCCATGCACGACGACGAGCTCGACTCCGACGTCACCGACCGCATGCTGCTGCAGCGCATGTCAGGCGGTGATCGTGCCGCGCTGGGCATCCTGTACCGCAGCTACCACGGCCGGCTGTGCCGCTTCCTCGGCCGCCTGACCCGCCGCGCCGACGTCATCGAGGAAGTCATCAACGACTGCTTCTGGATCGCCTGGCAGAAGGCCGGCAGCTTCCACGGCGACTCGCGCGTCTCCACCTGGCTGATGGGCATCGCCTACCGCAGCGGGCTGAAGACCCTGCGCCAGTACGGCGACGCGCCGGTGGAGGACGATCCCCGCCGCGAGGAGCGCAGCGCCGTCCACGACCTGGACGAGGACCGCGAACTGCGCGACTGGCTGAGCAAGGGGCTCGACCGCCTGTCGGCGGACCAGCGCGTGGTGATCGAGCTGGTCTACGGCGTGGGGCACAGCCTGGACGAGGTGGCGGTAATCATGCAGTGTCCGGTGGGCACGGTGAAGGCGCGTCTGTTCCATGCGCGGGTCAAGCTGCGCAACGTGCTGCCGAGCCTGGCCGGCGAGCCGCCCCAACACACCGAGGCCATGCCATGACGTTCCCGCTGGATTCCGGCAAGGACTGCGTACGCGCCTGGGAAATGATGCCGTGGGTGCTGCAGGACAGCGCCACGGCGGAACAGGGCGCGTGGCTGGAAGGCCACCTGGCGCAATGCGCGGCCTGCCGCGCGGAGTTCGCCCAGCAGGGCCGGCTGCGGCTGGCGCTGTCGCTGCCGGCGCAGCTCGCGCCCGACCTCGAGGCCGGACTGGGCCGCCTGCTGCAGCGCCTCGACGCGCCCGCGGCGCCGGCTGCCCCGGCGCGCCCGCGCGCGGCCGGCTGGATCAACCGCGCGCTGGTCGCCGCGGTGCTGGTGCAGGCGCTCGGTATCGGCATCCTCGGCGTGAAGCTGTGGTCGGCGGACGGCGCGCCCGCCTATCGCACGCTGAGCCAGCCAAGCCAGCCCGCGCTGGCGGGGACGATCCGCGTGGTGCCCGACGCCGGCATGACGCTGGCCGACTGGAACGCGCTGCTGCACGCGCTGCGGCTGCAGGTGGTGGCCGGCCCCAACGACGTCGGCGCCTATACGGTGGCGCCGGCCAGTTCCGCCTCGACCACGCAGCAGGCGCTGCAGCAGCTGCGCAGCACGCGCGGCATCGTGCTGGCGGAGCCCCTCGCCACGCCATGAAGCGCGGCCTGCCCGTTCTGGTCATGGCGCTCGCCCTGGCCGCGTGCGCGTCCACCCCGCCGCAGGCCACCGGCCCCGGCCGCATGACGGCCGGCGACGCGGCCGCGATGGACAGCCAGCGCGACATCATCCTGGCGGTCGCCAACCCGCTGCAGTCGCCGCCGATCCACGCCGGCTCCAGCGTGCTCGGCTACGCCCCGTCGCGCTACTACGGCGCCGGCCAGCAGGCGGCCTCGACGCTGGCCGCGCTGCGCCAGCGCTACGCCTTCAGCGAGCTCGCCGGCTGGCCGATCAAGGCACTCAAGCTGTACTGCATCGTGCTGCAGCCGCCGCCCGGCACCAGCCGCGACAGCCTGCTGCAGGCGCTCGCCGCGGACCGCCGCGTGCAGCTGGCACAACCGCTGCACGACTACGCCATGTACGCGAAAAGCGCCGGCGGCGGGCACGCGTACAACGACCCCTACGTCGGCCTGCAGCGCGGCTTCATCGAGACCGAGGCGGCGCGCGCGCATCGTTACAGCGAGGGTCGCGGGGTGCGCGTGGCGGTGGTCGACACCGGCGTCGACCTGACCCATCCCGACCTCCAGGGGCGCATCCACGACGCGCACAACCTGGTCGACGACGACGCGGCGGCGTTCGACCACGACAGCCACGGCACCGAGGTCGCCGGCGTCATCGCCGCGGTCGGCGACAACCACCTGGGCATCGTGGGCATCGCCCCGCAGGCCCAGCTCAGCGTGTACAAGGCCTGCTGGTATCCGTCCACGCCGAATGCCGGCGCGCGCTGCAACTCCTTCACGCTGGCCAAGGCGCTGGCTGCGATCATCGACACCGACGACCGCATCATCAACCTGAGCCTCGGTGGCCCCGCCGACCCGCTGCTCGACCTGCTGCTGGTGCAGATCCTGCAGCAGGGCCGCATCGTGGTCGCCGCGATCCCGCCGGAGGGCAACCTGGCGGGTTTCCCCGACAGCACGCCCGGCGTGTTGCTGGTCAGGGTGAGCGGCCCGTCGGCGGCGCCGCCCGGCGTGCTCAGCGCGCCCGGCCACGACATCCTGACCACCCAGCCCGGCGGCGGCTACGACTTCACCTCCGGGCCATCGATGGCCGCGCCGCACGTGAGCGGCATGGCCGCCCTGCTGCTGTCGCTGGCGCCGAGGCTGGACGTGCGCGCGATCCGCGACCTGCTGCTACGCAGCAGCAGACTCTCCGGCGGCGTGCTGCAAGTGAACGCCGCCACCGCCGTGACGGAACTGCGCGGCACGCCGCAAGCCTCCCGCTGAGCGGGCGGCGCCCTATCGGGCGGCAGTTCGCCTGGTGGTTTTTACACAGCGCATTCACCCGGCTGATCGCAATGTAACCCGGCGCCCAGGTGCGGGTGCCACGGTCAGGAGCATCCCATGTCGCCGAAGCGGCACGCCGACTTGAGCCAGGAGTTCGTCGAGCAGCAGCGCCTGCGCCTGCTGGCGTTGCGCAAGCAGTTGCTTGGCGGCGAGGAAAACGATCTGGCCGGCAAGCGGGCGTTCCAGCTGCAGCATGGCGAAGAGGCCGAAGAAGAAGAGGACGACGCGCAGGATCTGTCGCGGCGGGAAGTCGACCAGGCCCTGCACAACGTGGACGATCGCCGCGTGGCGAACATCGAGCGTGCACTGCAGAAAATCGCAGAAGGCAGCTACGGCCGGTCGGACCTCAGCGGCGAGCCGATCCCGCGGGCCCGGCTCGAAAGCGCACCCGAAGCGAACCTCACCGTGCAGGAAGAACGCCGCCAGGAGGCCGACGCGGCGCGCTAGTCCGTCCGACGGAGCAGGCCGGCCGCGGGCGTGTCGGCGACGCCGCTCCGATATCCGGGTTGCGGGCGAATGCAGACGCAGTTGACGGGATCGCCCGAACTGCCCGGGCATGCCGGCGTTCCCGCGTGCTCGAATCCCTCACGCATTGACCTGCGTTTCTGTGTTGACGCGCCGCCAACACGGACAAACCTATTTTACGGACTCTCCCGTAGAGCAAACCACACGCCGTCTTTCTGATCGTCTACCGTCACCGGTGGCAACCATGGCATCCAGCCCGCAACACTACGACTTCCTCATCCTCGGCAGCGGCGAATCGGGAAAATACCTGGCCTGGACCATGGCCAGGGCTGGCCACCGCGTCGCCGTGATCGAACGCCGCTGGATCGGCGGCTCCTGTCCGAACATCGCCTGTCTGCCGAGCAAGAACATCATCCACAGCGCGCATGTGGCATCACTGGTTCGCCGCGGCAAGGAGTTCGGCATCGCTGCGGGTCCGGTCGGCATCGACATGGCGGGGGTGCGCGAGCGCAAGCGCACGATGGTCAATGAGCTGATCACGATCCACCGCAACAACTACGCGAACAGCGGCGCGGAGCTGATCATGGGCGAAGGCCGTTTCATCGCACCGAAGACGATCGAGGTGCAACTGCAGGATGGCGGCACCCGCGTGCTTAGCGGCGAGCTCGTCTATCTGAATCTAGGTACCCGTGCGGCGATCCCCGACGTACCGGGCCTGCACCAGTCCACGCCACTCACGCACGTCGAGGCGCTCGAACTGGACCACGTGCCGGAACACTTGATCGTGCTGGGCGGGGGTTATGTCGGCCTCGAGTTCGCACAGCCGATGCGGCGCTTCGGCAGTCGCGTCACGGTGGTGGAGCAGGGCCCGCAACTGGCCGGCCACGAGGACCCCGACGTGGCGCAGCTGCTGATGCGGCGCTTCGCCGACGAAGGTATCGCGGTCGAGCTGAATGCCCGGCCGATCAGGGTCGAGGGTCGCTCCGGCGACAAGGTCCGCTGCCATGTGCAGACCGCGACGGGCGCCAAGGTCATCGAGGGCAGCGACATCCTGGTGGCGGCCGGACGCACGCCGAATACGCAGGCGATCGGTCTCGACGTCGCGGGTGTGAACCTCGATGCGCGCGGCTATGTGCAGGTCAACGAACGCCTGGAGACCAGCGCGCCCGGGGTGTGGGCGATAGGCGACTGCGCGGGGAGTCCGCAGTTCACCCACGTTGCGTTCGACGACTTCCGGGTGGTCAGGGACAACCTCGCCGGCGGCCAGCGCACGACCCGGGACCGGCTGGTGCCGTATTGCATGTTCACCGATCCGGAGCTTGGCCGGGTCGGGCTGAACGAGACGGCGGCACGGCGCGCCGGCATCGCCTACCGCGTTGCCCGCACGCCGATGGCGGCGGTGTTGCGCACCCGCACGTTGTCCGAGACGGGCGGATTTCTCAAGGCGCTGGTGGCCGCCGACAGCGATCGCCTGCTCGGCTTCACCGCGCTGGGCGTGTCGGGAGGTGAGGTGATCGCGGTGGTGCAGACCGCGATGCTGGCCGGACTTCCCTACACCGCCCTGCGCGACACCATCTTTACCCACCCCACGATCGCCGAGGGCCTCACGGTACTGTTTGCCAACCCACCGGCCATGCCCGCGGCAGCCACGCACTGACCACGCGATCATCCCGCCGGGAGCGGCGTGCCCCGCGCACGGACGCGCCGATTTTCACCGATTCAAAACGGTGCCAAGGCACATCATTCGACAGGTATTCCCGCATGGGTGGTCGTGCATGGATCTCCTGCAGGGAAACGCCATTGCGCACGGATCATCCGCAAGGAATCACGATCTTCGCGCCGCGGAAGAGGCCGTCACGACAACGACCGACAACCATGGAAGCATCCCCGCGGACACACAAATTTTGCAGCACGGAACCATCAGATTCGCAGCACGGAACCATCAGACCAGAGACTGCCATGACCATCCTCGCCGCCGGCACCACCGCGCCGGAGTTCACCCTGCATTCCACCCCCGACCAGAGCGTGGCGCTGAAGGAGTTCCGCGACCGCAACGTGATCCTGGCGTTCTACCCCGCCGACTGGAGCCCGGTGTGCAGCGACCAGCTGGCGCTGTACAACGAGCTGCTGGACGAGTTCGCCCGGCTCAACGCGCAGCTGCTGGCGATCTCGGTGGACGGCGTGTGGAGCCATGCCGCGCTGGCGCGCGAGCGCAAGTTCCACTTCCCGCTGCTGTCCGACTTCGAGCCGAAGGGCAAGGTGGCGCGCGCCTACGGCGTGTACGACGCGGAGCACGGCGTCGCGGGCCGCGCGCTGTTCGTGATCGACGGCGACGGCGTGATCCGCTGGAGCTACCTGTCGCCGATGGGCGTGAACCCGGGCGCTGCCGGCATCATCAAGGCGCTGGAAGCGCTGCCGTCGAACAACATCCAGAAGACGCTGCCCGCCGACGCCGCGCAGGAGGCTGCATGATGCTGCACGAGGATTCGATCCTGGCCGTGCCGGTGGCCGCGCACGACCATATCCAGGGCAACGCGCACGCCGTGGTGACCCTGGTGGAGTACGGTGATTTCCAGTGCCCGGCCTGCGGCATGGCCTACCCGCTGGTGAAGCAGTTGCAGCACCGCTACGCCGGCAACCTGCGCTTCGTGTTCCGCCACTTCCCGCTGAGCCAGGCCCATCCCTACGCCCAGATGGCCGCCGAACTGGCCGAGGCTGCGGCGGTCGAGGGCCAGTTCTGGGCGATGCACGACTGGCTGTACGAGAACCAGGACGACTGGGCACCCCGCGGCGGCGCCGGCCTGGAAGCCGGCGTGCGCGCGCTGGGCCTGGACGAGCAGGCGCTCGCCGCCACCCTGCGCAGCCCCGACATCGATGCGCACATCCGCCGCGACTTCATGGGCGGCGTGCGCAGCGGCGTCAACGGCACGCCCAGCTTCTACGTCAACGGCTACCTGTACCAGGGCGACTTCGACACGCTGGTGCACAGCATCGGCCGGGCGATCGCGCGGCAAGCGTGACCCCGCGCCGGCCCGGGCCACCACGCAACGCCACGTCGCCGGGTCACGCACGGAATGTCCGCTGCCATGAAGCAGCTTCCATCACACGCTCGAAACCGGGATACCCACGACCATGAACGAGAAATCGCCGCCTTCCGCCAAGCCATTGCCGGGCAATCTCCGTGACCTGCTGCCGCAGCTGGAGAAGTTGTACACCGACATCCACGCACACCCGGAACTGTCGATGCAGGAAACCCGCACCGCGGGCCTGGCGGCCGAACACCTGCGCGCCGCCGGCTACGAAGTAACCACCGGCGTCGGCAAGACCGGGGTCGTCGGCCTGTTGCGCAACGGCGACGGACCCACCGTGATGCTGCGCGCCGACATGGACGCGCTGCCGGTCGAGGAAGCGACCGGCGCGCCGTACGCCAGCAAGGTCACGGCGGTCGATCACGAGGGCAAGACCGTGCCGGTGATGCACGCCTGCGGCCACGACATGCACGTCACCTGGCTGGTCGGCGCGACCACGCTGATGGCGCAGAACCGCGACAGCTGGAAGGGCACGCTGATGGCGGTGTTCCAGCCAGCGGAGGAGACCGCGCAAGGCGCCCAGGCGATGATCGACGACGGGCTGTTCAAGCGTTTCCCCAAGCCCGATGTCGTGCTCGGGCAGCACGTGATGGTGGGCCCGGCCGGCGCGATCGGTGGGCGCAAGGGGGTAATCACCTCGGCCGCCGACAGCCTGCAGATCCGCCTGTTCGGCCGCGGCGCGCACGGCTCGATGCCGCAGGCCAGCATCGATCCGGTGGTGATGGCGGCGGCGACGGTGCTGCGGCTGCAGACCATCGTCGCCCGCGAGCTGGCACCCACCGAGGCGGCGGTGGTTACGATCGGCTCGCTGCAGGCCGGCACCAAGGAAAACGTGATCCCCGACGAGGCGGTGATCAAGCTCAACGTGCGCACCTTCGACGAGGGCGTACGCAAGCGCGTGCTCGCCGCGATCACCCGCATCGTCAACGCCGAGGCGGCCGCCTCGGGCGCGCCGAAGCCGCCGGAGATCACGCCGCTGGACAACTATTCGCTGGTGACCAACGACGACGCGGCAACCACCACCGTGGTCGAGGCGTTCCACCAACACTTCCCGGCCGAGCGCATCCGGCAAACCGGGCCGACCTCGGCCAGCGAGGATTTCGGCTCGTTCGGCGCCGAATGGGGCGTGCCGTCAGTGTTCTGGTTCGTCGGCGGCACCGACCCCGACACCTACGCCAAGGCCAAGGCCGCGAACCGGCTCAACGAGATCCCGACCAACCACAACCCACGCTTCCTGCCGGTGCTCCATCCGACCCTGGAAACCGGCGTGGAGACGCTGATGGTGGCCGCGCGGGCATGGCTGGCGGCGGCGCCCTGAACCATGGAACGGCCGGACGAAGCCACCCGGGCCATGCTGCATGTGCTGCAGCTGGTGCTGGACCTGGGCGGCACCTTCGTGTTCGCCATCAGCGGCGCGA
The DNA here is from genome assembly GCF_058789735.1 of Rhodanobacter sp. FW106-PBR-R2A-1-15. Classification (NCBI taxonomy): domain Bacteria; kingdom Pseudomonadati; phylum Pseudomonadota; class Gammaproteobacteria; order Lysobacterales; family Rhodanobacteraceae; genus Rhodanobacter; species Rhodanobacter sp. FW106-PBR-R2A-1-15. The sequence continues at coordinate 59,534 of NZ_JBYTEM010000007.1, forward strand.
TGGTCGCGGTCAGGCATCGGCTCGACATCTTCGGCGTGCTGGTGCTGGCGTTCGCGGCCGGCAACGCGGGCGGCATCACGCGCGACCTGCTGATCGGCGCGGTGCCGCCGGCGGCGATCGCCGACTTGCGGTATTCCGGCGTGTCCGCCCTGGCCGGATTGATCACCTTCTTCTGGTACCCGGTGACGAACCGGTTGCGCCGCGACGTGTTGTGGCTGGATGCCGTGGGGCTGGCGTTCTTCGCGGTCGCCGGCGCGCAGAAGGCGCTGCTGCACGGCATCGACCCGGTGATGGCGGCCCTGCTCGGCATGGTGACCGGCATCGGCGGCGGCATGCTGCGCGACGTGCTGGTGTCCGACATTCCGGCCGTGTTGCGCGCCGACCTGTATGCGCTGGCGGCGCTGGCCGGCGCCGGCGTGGTGGTGAGCGCCCACCTGCTGCACCTGTCGCCAATGGTGGCCGCGCTGGCTGGCGGCGGCCTGTGCTTCGTGCTGCGCTTCATGGCGATCCGCCACGGCTGGCACCTGCCCACGGCGCGGCCGGCATCGGCGGGGGCATCCGACGCACCGCAGCGCAGGCACCACGACGAAGGGAGCTGACATGGGAACCTGCGTATTGCTGTGCGGCCGGATGTTCGATGGCATAGCCGACCGCCTGACCGGCCCGGTCGAGATCCTCGTGGAAGACGACCGCATTGCCGAGATCGGCCCCACCGTGCGCCGGCCGCCCGATGCGCAGACGATCGACCTGTCCGGGCGCACCGTGAGCCCCGGCTTCATCGACTGCCACGTCCACCTGACCATGGATGCCGCCGATCTAGCCCGACAGACGCTGGCGTCGTCCGCAACCAAGGCACTGAAGGGACTGAGCATCGCCCGCGAGTACATGCGCTACGGCTTCACCACCCTGCGCGACATGGGCTGCGTCGATCCGGACTTCCCCACCGTGGACCTGCGCAATGCGCTCGCCGCCGGCCTCGTCGAGGGGCCCCGGCTGATCGTCGCCGCGCACATCATCAGCTCGTCCGCCGGGCATGGCGACCTGCGCGGGTTCTACGGGCCACGCTGGGACATCCCCGTTTCCGCCATCGCCGACGATGCGGGCGCGATCAAGGCGCTGGTACGCCGCGAGCACGCCTTCGGCAGCGACTGGATCAAGACCACCAACACCGGCGGCTACTTCAGCCCCGGCGACGACCCCGCCCGCGTGACGTGGTTCGACGACGAGATGAACCTGCTGGCCGCCACCGCGCGGCAACTGGGCATGCCGGTGGCGGTGCACACCGGCGCCGCCGACGGTTGCAGGCAGGCCATCCGCGCCGGCGCGCGCAGCCTGGAACATGCCTACCTGATCGACGATGCCGCGCTGGCGATGGCGCAGCAGGTCGGCACCTTCCTGGTGCCGACCATGCAGATGACCCGCGAAGACCTGCACGCGCTGCACGAGCACACCCTGCCGTGCCAGGCGGTGTGGAAGTTCAGCCGCGACAGCGGCACGATCGTCGACTCGCAGCGGCTGATCGCGCAGAGCGAGGTGAAGATCGCCTACGGCACTGACTGCGGCATGTTCCCCTTCAGCCACGGCATCCTCGAATTCCAGGCGATGGTGGCGGCCGGCCTCACCCCGCTGCGCGCGCTGAAGGCCGCTACCAGCGTGGCGGCGGAGCTGCTCGGCCAGGACGACATCGGCGTGCTGGCCGTGGGCAAACACGCCGACATCGTGGCCATGCCGGGCGATCCGCTGGCCGACATCAGCGCCACCGCCGGGGTGGACTTCGTGATGAAGAGCGGCCGCGTCTATCGCAGCCCGGGCGCGCCACGCACGGCGCGGGAGAAGTGATCGGGGTCTTGCGCAGGAATCGCGCAACCTTGCGCGGGTGGAGTGACCCCGATGAAGTCTGCTGCTGGATTGCTCGGGAAAGGCCGTTCTGATTACGGGCGCGGTCAGCGGCTTCGGGGCGACGGCTCTCGCCTTGGCCAGGCAGGGCACCAGGGTTTGCATCGGGGATGTCGGCGACGGCAACCCCTCGATCAGTTTCATGACCGGCGGGGTGTATCCGGTGGGTACGCGGACCGCTCACTGAAACCGACCACCATGGAAAAACATGGAAGTCAGGAGAAACCGACATGACACAACGTGTTCTGGTAACCGCCGGCGCCAGCGGCATCGGCAAGGAAATCGCGCGGGCATTCGTCGCCAGCGGCGCCACCGTCTGCGTCTGCGACATCAATGTGCAGGCGCTGGAGACGGCCGCGAATGACATTCCCGGCCTGGTGACCCTCGTCTGCGACGTGTCGAAGCGACAGGACATCGAACGCATGGTCGCCAGCGCCGCCGAGGCACTGGGTGGACTGGACGTGCTGGTCAACAACGCCGGCATCGCCGGCCCCACCGCGCCCGTCGAGACAGCGGATCCCGATCAGTGGGAGGCGGTGATGGCCGTCGACGTCATCGGCACCTTCCACGTCACGCGGCTGGCGATCCCGTATCTGAAGCAATCCCCGGCCGGCAGCATCGTCTGCATGTCCTCGCTCGGCGGCCGCTACGGCTATCCGAACCGGAGCGCCTATTGCGTCGCGAAGATGGGGCTGATCGGCTTCACCAAGACACTGTCGCGCGAACTGGGCCAGTACGGCATCCGTTGCAACGCGATCGCGCCGGGTGCGGTGGGCGGCGAACGCATGGAACGCGTACTGCAGGGCCGCGCCGATGCGGACCACACGTCGCTGGAAGAAGAGCGGCAAGCCATGATGAGCATCCAGTCGATCAAACGCTTCGTCGACCCGAAGGACATCGCCAGCCTGATCGTGTTCCTCGCGTCAGATGCAGGCAAGTCGATTTCGGGACAGGTCATTCCCATCGACAACGACGCGCAGACCTCGGCCTTGTGACGGCGGACCCATGTCGTGGCAAGAACGCACGAGCCTCCGTCGCCATCACGCCCTCCGCGACTGTAGTGGCACTCGGCCGAACGGCACGCTCCGCATCGAGATCGAGCCGCCGCCCATGCCCTCAACCGGGAAGCTCAACCGATTCCTTAGGGCAGGCACTCCCCGCCAGCTTCTGCCATCGAGAGCGGCGGGCAGTGCCCGCCCTACAACAATGCACTCAGCCGAACTGCACGCTCAGCATCGAGATCGAGCCGCCGTCCATACCCTCGACCGGGAACGTCACCGGCTCACCCGGGTCGCTGGCGCCGAGCACGTACAACAGCGGCAGGTAGTGGTCGGGCGTGGGGATCGACAGCTCCGCGTCGCGGCCCAGCGCCTCGTAGTTCGTCAGCGTCGCGTGGTCGCCCTGCACGATCAGCTCGCGCGCGGTCGCCTCGAAGCGCTGCGCCCAGTCGAATGGTTCGACCGGATGCCGGCCCCAGGCATAGCTGTGCAGGTTGTGCACCACGTCGCCGCTGCCGATCAGCAGGATGCCCTCGTCGCGCAGCGGCCGCAGCAGCCGGCCCAGCCCGTAGTGGAACGCCGGTGGCTGCGACTCGTCGATGGACAGCTGCACCACCGGCACGTCGGCAGCGGGATAGACGTGGCGCAGCACCGACCAGGTGCCGTGGTCCAGTCCCCACGACACATCCGCGCGCACCTCCAACGGGCGCAGCAGTTCGCGCACGCGGCGCACCAGCTCGAGGTCGCCGGGCGCGGGATATTGCACCTCGAACAGCTCGCGCGGGAAGCCGCCGAAATCGTGGATCGTGCGCGGCGCCGCCATTGCGGTCACCGCAGTGTCAGGCAGGTACCAGTGCGCCGACACCGACAGCACCGCGCGCGGCCGCGGCAGGCGCTGGCCGGTCGCCGCCCAGCCCCGCGTCCAGGCGTTGTCGTGCAGCGCGTTCATCGGATTGCCATGGCCGAAGAAGATCGTCGGCATCCGGGTCGCCAGGGTATTCCGCTCAGGCATCGGGGGCACTCCGCAAGGGCCGGTTCATATCCACGTATTGCAGACATCCGCCGCGTTAGTCTGGCGTGATCGGTGGTAGGGCGCCACGGTTCGCGGATGGACGTCTGTCCGCGCCGCAGATGCCGCGCGGTGACCGCCGGGTTTTTAAACGACTGCCGCCTCACCATGCATGCCAGGAAGCCGATATGAGCACACCAAAGTCGCCTTCGAAACCGTATGACGGCTTCGACCACCAGCCGATCGCCGGCACCTGGCGCAGCGGCCGCTCCACCCGCCACAACACCGACATCGACCCCTACACCGGCAAGACCCTGGTCACGATTCCGCTGGCCACCGCGCAGGATGTGGACGACGCCTACCGCGCCGCCGCCGACGCGCAGCCCGGCTGGGCCGCCACCGCACCGGCCAAACGCGCACAGGTGCTGCACAACGCGCTGCGCATCTTCGACGAACGGCGCGAGGAGATCATCGGCTGGCTGATCCACGAGGCAGGCTCGACCCGCCTGAAGGCGAACATCGAATGGGACAGCGCCCGCGCCATCACCCGCGAAGCAGCCTCGTTTCCGTACCGTGTAGCCGGCCGCATCCTGGCCTCGGACATCCCCGGCAAGGAGAACCGGGTCTACCGCCGCCCGCTCGGCGTGGTCGGCATCATCAGCCCGTGGAACTTCCCGATGCACCTCACCCAGCGTTCGCTGGCGCCGGCGCTGGCGCTGGGCAACGCGGTGGTGATCAAGCCGGCCAGCGACACCCCGGTCAGCGGCGGCCTGCTGGCGGCGAAGATCTTCGAGGAGGCCGGCCTGCCCGCCGGCGTGCTCAGCGTCACTGTGGGTGCGGGTAGCGAAATCGGCGACTACTTCGTGGCGCATCCGCAACCGCGGCTGATCTCGTTCACCGGCTCTACCGCGGTGGGCCAGGGTATCGGCCGCATCGCCTCCAGTGGTGCCCATCTGAAACGCGTGGCGCTGGAACTGGGTGGCAACAGCCCGTTCGTGGTGCTGGCCGATGCCGATGTGGAACAGGCGGTGCGCGCCGCCGTGTTCGGCCGCTTCCTGCACCAGGGACAGATCTGCATGAGCATCAACCGGATCATCGTCGATGCCAAGCTGCACGATGCCTTCGTCGAGCGTTTCGTGGACCACGTGCGCAAGCTGAAGGTGGGCGACCCCGACCACATCGCCACCGCGATCGGCCCCATTATCGACGCCGACCAGCTGCGCGGCCTGATCGAGAAGATCGTGCTGGCGAAGCAGCAAGGCGCCACCCAGGTGCTGGGCGGCGAGCCGGACGGGCAGCTGCTGCCGCCGCACGTGTTCACCCACGTCTCGCCGGAGAGTTCGCTGTTCCGCGACGAATCGTTCGGGCCGATCGTGCCGATCGTGCGCGCGAAGGACGAGGCCGACGCGCTGCGGCTGGCCAACGCCACCGACTACGGGCTTTCCAGCGCGGTGTTCTGCGGTGACCTGGAGCGCGGCGTACGTTTCGCCCAGGGCATCGAGGCGGGCATGACCCATGTGAACGACACCTCGGTGGAGGACGAGCCGCATACCCCCTTCGGCGGCGAGAAGAACTCCGGCATCGGCCGTTTCGGCGGCGACTGGATCATCGACGAGCTCACCTCGGCGCACTGGGTTTCGGTGCAGCACACGCCGCGCAGCTATCCGTTCTAGTTTCGTATGGTCCTTCCATACGATCCACAGCCTGTCACGGAGACATCGCCCATGGCTACGACCAGCGACATCAAGAGCAACGCGGTTCCTGGCGGCGGCTGGATCATCGCCTGGGGCGTGCTGCTGATCATCGCCGGCGTGCTCGCCCTGCTGATGCCGGCGATCGCCGCGCTGGCGACCGCGCTGTTCTTCGCCTGGCTGCTGATCCTGGGCGGTGCGTTCGAGATCGCCTACGCGATCCAGACGCGCAGCCACCGCGGTTTCGGCTGGAAGCTGTGCTCCGGGCTGCTGACCCTGGCGCTGGGCATCGCGATCCTGGTCATGCCGGTGGCCGGCGTGGCCTCGCTGGCCCTGCTGGTCGGCAGCTTCCTGCTGCTCGGCGGCGTCGCGCGCAGCATCCTGGCGTTCCAGCTCAAGCCGCTGCCGCGCTGGGGCTGGGTCCTGGTCGACGGCCTGCTGTCGATCGTGCTGGCGATCCTGATCCTGCTGGGCTGGCCGGAAAGCTCGCTCGCCTTCATCGGCCTGCTGACCGGCTTCTGGCTGATCTTCACCGGCATCTGGCGCGTTGCCTTGGGAAATTACTTCCGCACGTGAGCGCTTGCCGGAAACCATGATCAACCACGACCTCCACGGGAGAGAGCCATGAATGTTGTCCTGCTTGGTGTCAGCGGCCGCGTCGGTTCGCGCCTGCTGGCGGAACTGCTGCGGCGCGGCCACCAGGTGACTGGCATCGCCCGCGACACCGGCAAGCTGGCCAGCCAGTCGCAGCTGGTGCTGAGGAACGGCGACGCCAACCAGCCGGCGCAACTGGGGCCGCTGCTGGCCGGCCACGACGCGGTGCTCAGCGCGCTGAAATTCGCCACGACCGACGCCGCGTCGCTGATCGCCGCGGTGAAGCAGGCCGGGGTCGGCCGCCTGCTGGTAGTCGGCGGCGCGGCCACACTGGAACTGGCGCCGGGTCAGATCCTGCTCGACGCACCGGGCTTTCCCGCGGCCTATCGGCCCGAGGCCGAGGGCGGCCGTCGCTTCCTCGACGCCTTGCGCAGCGAGCGCGAGCTCGACTGGACCTTCCTGTCGCCGTCGGCCGAGCTCGTCCCCGGTGAACGCACCGGCACATTCCGCCTGGGCGGCGACCAGTTGCTCACCGCCGCCAGCGGCAAGAGCTGGATCTCGATGGAGGACTACGCGATCGCCCTCGTCGACGAACTGGAAGCGCCGAAGCATTCGCGGCAACGTTTCACGGTGGGCTACTGACCACCCCCGAGCATTCCGACCAGAGGACTCACCTCATGAAGAAATCCGGCTCCAGCAAGGCCTCCGCACAGCGCATACAACACGCTCCGCTGGCTACCCCCAGCGATCTCGACGCCCGCGCCACTCGCGACGTGAGCGGCGCGATGAACGCGATCCTCGCCGACGTGTTCGCGCTGTACCTGAAGACCAAGAACTTCCACTGGCACATGAGCGGGCCGAACTTCCGCGACTACCACCTGCTGCTCGACGAGCAGGGCGACCAGCTGTTCGCGATGACCGACCCGATCGCCGAACGCATCCGCAAGATCGGCGGCAGCACGCTGCGCTCGATCGGCCACATCGCGCGGCTGCAGCGCGTCAACGACAACGACGCCGACTACGTCGAACCGACCGACATGCTGGCCGAGCTGCGCGAGGACAACCAGGCGCTGGCCGCGCGCCTGCGCGAGGCCCACGGCGTGTGCGAGGAACGGCGCGACATCGCCACCGCCAGCCTGATCGAGGAATGGATCGACGAGACCGAACGGCGCACCTGGTTCCTGTTCGAGACCACCCGCCGCGGCGACTCCAGCGGACACTGACCGCCGCGCATATCGCGACACGCGGCGGCGGCTTGGCGGAACGTCCACCCACGAGGCTCGGCACATGACAACGAACAGGCTGATCGGATTCGTCGGCGCTGCCTTCCTCGCCGCGCTGGCGGCAAGCGCGGGCGCGGCCGCGCCATCAACACCGGCGCCGGCTCCGACGATTCGGCTGGCTCCGGCCACGCTGCCGGCGATCGCGACCGTCGACGCGCGCTACCAGTCCTACAACGTGGAAATGGCCGAAGTGGTCGGCGGCAACTTCTGGAAGCCGTATACCGTAGAGAGCGTCGCGGTGATGAAAGCCAGGGCGGCGGCGGGCGAGGCGGCGGCCGGAGTGGCCGGGCAGGACCCGACGATGTTCCAGGCGCGAGCGCCGATCGACCTGTCCAACCCGCGCCTGCGCAAACTCGCCGCGGCGCTCGGGCCGGCCTACATGCGCACCAGCGGCACCTGGGCCAATACGGTGTACTTCCACGATGCCGACGGCCCCGCGCCAGCCCAGGTGCCGCAAGGTTTCCAGGGCGTGCTCGAGCGACGCCCGTGGAAGGGCGTGATCGACTTCGCGCAGGCGGTGGACGCCAGGTTGGTCACCTCCTTCGCCATCGGCGCCGGCGTGCGCGACCAGAACGGTGTCTGGACGTCCGAACAGGCACGGAAGTTCGTGGCCTATACCAAGATGGCCGGCGGCCACATCGCCGCGGCGGAGTTCTTCAACGAACCGGACATGCCGGTCTACGGCGGCGCCCCGAAGGGCTACACCGCGCAGGACTATGCGCGCGATTTCGCGGTGTTCAGCGCGTTCGCGCGCAAGGCCGCGCCCGACATGCGGATCGTCGGCCCCGGCTCGGTCGGCGAGGGCGTGCTGATGCCCGCCATGGGCGGTGGCGGGCTGGCCGCCGGCCTGGTCAGGACCGCGGACATGCTCGCCGCCACGCCGAAGCCGGCGTTCGACGTGTTCTCGTACCACTTCTACGGCGCGGCCTCGATCCGCTGCGCGTCGATGGGCGCCGGCGCGCAGACCACGGCCGCCGACGCACTGTCCGAAGCGTGGCTGGCGCGCACTGACTCCAGCTACGACTTCTACGTGAAAGGCCTGCGCGACCGCTACGTTCCGGGCAAGCCGGTGTGGATCACCGAGACCGCCGACGCGGCCTGCGGCGGCAACCCGTGGGCGGCGACGTTCCTGGACAGCTTCCGCTACCTCGACCAGCTCGGGCGGCTGGCCCGGCGCGGCGTCAGCGTGGTGTTCCACAACACGCTGGCATCCAGCGAATATGGTCTGCTCGACCAGAACACCTTCGCGCCCCGGCCCAATTACTGGGCGGCCCTGCTGTGGCACCGGCTGATGGGCACCACCGTGCTCGACGCCGGCCCGTCACGTCCCGGCCTGCACCTGTACGCGCAGTGCCTGCCCGGACACGCCGGCGGCGTGACCGTGCTGGCGATCAACAACAGCCGCACCCAGCCCGCCGCCATCGAGCTGCCGTTGCCGGCCCGGCGCTACACCCTGGGTGCAGCGAAACTTGAAGACGGCCAGGTGCAGCTGAACGGCCACGCGCTGGCACTGGCTGCCGGCGACGCGTTGCCGCCGCTGCAGGGCGCCGCGGAAGCGGCCGGTCGCGCCGCGCTGGCGCCGGCCACCATCACCTTCTTCGCCATGGCGGGCGCAGCAAACCCGGCCTGCCATTGAGAGGTTGTGGATTTTTCAACCTCGAAGCGCGGCCAGGGCGATGGCATGGCGAGGGCATGGATGCCCGAGTTGAGGCAACGCAGGAGCAGTTGCCCGATGCCCGAGTTGAGGCAACGCAGGGAGCAGTTGCCCGATGGCCGGGCGCGGATCGGACACGTCAGTGCCTGATTCGCGTGAGCGAGTCCGGGCCTGTACCGGACTCGCGATAGAAGAAAACCACAGGAAGTGGTTTTCTTCACAAGCTCTGAGAGATCACCCGCCGCGACGGTTCCAGCGGCGCCACCCCACGTCACCCACGAGGAAGTTCCCATGACTACGTTCAAGGTCGGCTACATCGTCGGCGGCCTCGCCAAGGGCTCCATCAACCGCCTGCTGTCCAAGGCGCTGGTCCGGCTCGCACCACCCACGTTGCAACTGGTGGAGATCCCGATCCGCGACCTGCCGCTGTACAGCTACGACTACGACGCCGACTACCCGCCGGTGGCGCGCGCGTTCAAGCAGGCGATTGCCGAAGTCGATGCCATCCTGTTCGTCACCCCGGAATACAACCGCTCGATTCCCGGCGGGCTGAAGAACGCGATCGACTGGGCCAGCCGGCCGTGGGGCAAGAACTCGTTCGCGCGCAAGCCGTCCGGGGTGATCGGCACCTCGCCCGGCTCGATCGGCACCGCGGTCGCCCAGCAGCAGCTGCGCGGCGTGCTGTGCTTCTGCAATTCGCCGCTGATGAACACCATGGAGGCGTACATCCAGTTCAAGCCGGGGCTGATCTCCGAGGACGGCACGGTCAGCGACGAATCGACCACCGAGTTCCTCAGCAACTACATGAAGGAACTGCACATCTTTATTGAGCGCGTGCTCACCGTGCTGCCCAGGGAGGATTAGGGCGGCGGCACACCGTTGCCGCCGGAACCGGCGGCAACGACGCTGGACCAGTGCAGCGACGACGGCGGGGAAGTTCATGGCCTCCATATCCTCCACACGCCTGAGCGTGTATGCCGCGCTGGCGGGCAACCTGCTGGTCGCGCTCACCAAGACCGCCGCCGCGATCGGCACCGGCAGTTCGGCCATGCTGAGCGAGGCCGTCCATTCGTTCGTCGATACCGGCAACGAGCTCCTGCTGCTGCACGGCATGCGCCGCTCGCTGCAGCAGGCCGACCCGGAACATCCGCTGGGTTATGGCCGCGAGCTGTATTTCTGGAGCTTCATCGTCGCCTTGATGGTGTTCGCGCTGGGCGCCGGCGTGTCGATCTACCAGGGCATCGTCCATGTCCGCCAGCCGCAGCCGATCACCCACCCGCTGGTGAGCTACGTGGTGTTCGGCCTGTGCTTCGTGTTCGAGGGCGCCTCCTGGCTGGTCTCGCTGCACCAGTTCCGGGCTGCCAAGGGTCCGTTGGGTTACTACGAGGCCTTCCGCCGCAGCAAGGATCCGCCGTCCTTCATGGTGTTGTTCGAGGACAGCGCCGCGCTGGTCGGCATCGCGATCGGCGTGGCCGGCACCTATGCCGCCACCACGCTGGCGCTGCCGGCCGCCGACGGCATCGCCTCGATCCTGATCGGCCTGCTGCTAGCCTTCGTCGCCGCCCTGCTCGCCCGCGAGAGCAAGAGCCTGCTAATCGGCGAACGCGGCGATCGCCGGCTGCATGCGGCGATCCTGCGCATCGCGCAGGAACAGGGCCCGATAGCATGCGTCAATGGACTGCTCACCGTGCAACTGGCACCGAACCAGATCGTCGCCGCGCTCAGCCTGCAGTTCGCCGACGACATCCGCGCCAGCGAGATCGAGGATCTGGTGCTCGCCCTCGAACGGAAGATCCGCCAGGCCTACCCGGAAGTCATCGACCTGTTCGTGAAACCGCAGACCGATGACGCCTACCGGGAAAGCATGCGCCGACGCTTCGGCGAGACGCTACCGGTCGCAGGTCATGAATGCGATGGTCGGTCCATCGCAGCGTCGACGCTTGCCGTGCCGCCGCCGTTCCTGACGAACCACAGCAGGCCGCCGGCGATCGAGAGGTTCTTCATGAAATTGATGGCCTGGCTGGGGTCGGCCAAATGCGTATGCGCGACCAGCGCCGAGCCTACGGTGAACAGCGCCATGACGGCAGCCACCCAACGGGTCTTGAACCCGAACAGCAGGGCTAGCCCGCCACCCAGTTCGATGAGGATGACCAGCGGGGTCACCACGCCAACCAGGGGAATGCCCATCTGGGCGAAGTAACCTTCGGTGCCGCTGTAGCCTGTCAGTTTCTGCCAGCCCGAGATGATGAAGAGCTGCGCCATCAACAGGCGCGCCGCCACGCTGATCAACTTGTCCACGATGTTCTCCCCTCTCACGGAGTTGAACTTGCCGACCCGTCGGGTACGCGCCGGAGAAGCCGCCGCCGACGCCACGATGAAACGCGTCTTCGACCAACGGCCTCCGCGTGCGGCACCGCGTTGCATGCCGCGCGGTCGGCGATGCTCCCCCGGCTCGACGCGATCGATGGAAGGATCGACACGGTCGTGGGCCATCGCGCGGCATGACGTTGATCCGTCGCTCGTCACACATGCGTGAACGCTGCAAGGTGGAGATACCGCAAGATCTCTCCGTCGGCATGGCTGCAGCGATGCTGCAGAAAGCCCGGCGATGCCTTTACCTTTCGCAAGGCGCCAACCACGTATCGCGGCTTTCGCGGTCCGGATTTTTTCACATCGTCTTGAGCCCGCAGCAGAGTAGCGTTGCCGTGTCCGGCAAGTCGCCGGATGGTGGCATCAAGCTGGGGAACATCATGGCGACGAACCTGCCCGAGAGCATCGACACTCCGTGCGGCAGCCCCACCGATCCTGCGCGGCGGCGCCTGCTGGTCGGCCTGCTCACCGCCTACACCGCCTCGCTGATCCCCTGGGCGCTGGCGCAACCGGCGCCGCGCGCCGACCTTGGCGCGTTCACCGCGCTGTCGGCGATCCTGGTCGGACGGCAGGCGCTGGATGCCGCGCAGGCAACACGCCTGTACGACGCCCTCGCCGCCGCCCATTCGACTTTTCCGACCGACGTGCAGGCGCTGCTGGCCCTGATCAACGAACGCCACATCGACCCACTGCAATTGCAGGGCGTGCTGGATACCGAACATGCGGCGCTGGCGCCGCTGCCGCGGCAGATCGTCAGCGCCTGGTGCCTGGGCGTGATCGGTAGCGGCGAAGGCGCGCGCTGCGTCGCCTATGAGACCGCGCTCAACGCAGTGATCGTGGCCGACGTGCTGAAGCCGCCGACCTATGCCTACGGCAGCTACGGCAGCTGGACCGGCAAACCTGTCTGAAGGAGTGGCAAGGCATGTCCGCACAGCAGTCGGCTGACATCGTGGTGATCGGCGCAGGCATCGTCGGCGCGCTGGCCGCGCGGCGGCTGGCGCAGCAGGGCGCCTCGGTGCTGATCCTGGAAGCGGGGCCGCGGCTGGAACGCGCCCGCATCGTCGCCGCGTTCCGCAACTCGCCGCTGAAGGGCAACTGGATGGCGCCGTACCCGCCGTCGGCGTGGGCGCCGCATCCGATCTACGTGCCCAAGGACAACGGCTACCTGAAACAGGCCGGGCCGTATCCGTACCAGGCCGAGTACATCCGCGCGGTGGGCGGCACCACCTGGCACTGGGCCGCGCAGGCGTGGCGGCTGGTACCGAACGACGTGCGCATCAAGAGCCTGTACGGCGTGGGCGTGGACTGGCCGCTGACCTACGAGGAACTCGACCCCTGGTACCAGGAAGCGGAAGAAATTCTCGGCGTGGCCGGCGCGGACAACACCGGCTCGCCGCGACAGCACCCGTTCCCGATGGAGCCGGTGGCCGAGCCGTGGTCGATGCGCCGCTTCCGCGAACGGCTGGCGCCGGTGTATCCGGTGGTCGCCAACACGGTGGCGCGCAACAGTCGCGGCTACGACGGGCGACCGGCCTGCGTGGGCAACAACAGCTGCCAGCCGATCTGCCCGGTCAACGCGCAGTACCTGGGCATCAACGCGGTGGAAGCAGCCGAGGCGGCGGGCGTGAAGGTGCTGCCCAACGCAGTGGTCTACCGCATCGAGCACGATGCCAAGGGAAGCATCGCGGCGGTGCGCTACTACGCGCCGGACAAGAGTGAGCACCGCGTCACCGGCAAGACCTTCATCCTCGCCGCGAACGGCATCGAAAGCCCGAAGCTTTTGCTGTTGTCGGCCAGCAGCAAATACCCGAACGGGCTGGCCAACAGCTCCGGCATGGTCGGCCGCCACCTGATGGACCACCCCAGCACCTCGCTCACCTTCTACGCCGACGAGGAACTGTGGCTGGGCCGCGGCCCGCAGAGCCCCAGCTCGATCAATACCCTGCGCGACGGTGCGTTCCGCAGCCAGCACGCGCCGTACCGGCTGGACTTCACCAACATCTCGCAGGTGTATAGCGTCACCAACGACCTGATCAAGGAAGGCGTGTACGGCGCGGAGTTCGGGAAGCAGCTGCGCTGGCGCGCCGCGCGCCAGGTCAACGTGAAGAACGTGCTGGAGGTGCTGCCGAACCCCGACAACCGCATCGCGCTCAGTTCGGAGAAGGACGCCATGGGCATCCCGAAACCGGAGGCGCGCTACGCGATCGACGACTACACGCGCCGCGCCGCGGAAGTGTCCAAGGCCGACTTCGCCCGCATCGCCGAGCTGATGGGCGGCACCGGGCTGCGCTACAGCGCTGAAGGCCAGTTCGCCAACAACCAGCACATCACCGGCACGATGAGCATGGGCAACGACCCAGCCAGTTCGGTGGTCGACGCGTTCGGCCGCACGCACGACCACGAGAACCTGTTTGTCTGCAGCACCGGCGTGATGCCCACCGCAGCCACGATGAACTCCACGCTCACCGCGGTGGCGCTGGCACTGCGCACCGCCGAGCACATCCTGCCGGCGAAACAGGCACGCACGGCCACGACGCACACCAGCCACGAGGCGGGCCTGGCATGAACGCGCTGATCCGCCGCCTCCCGCTGCTCGCCCTGCTCGGCCTGCTCGTCGCCACGCCTGCCGGCGCAGCCGACAACACTGACGCCGCCCTGCTGCAGCGCGGCCAGTACCTGGCCACCGCAGGCGACTGCGTGGCCTGCCATACCGCGCCCGGCGGCAAGCCTTACGCCGGCGGGCTGACCGTGCCTACGCCGGTCGGCGACATCATCAGCACCAACGTCACGCCGTCGGCCGGCGCCGGCATCGGCAACTACACCGAGGCGCAGTTCCGCGACGCCGTGCGCAAGGGCATCCGCGCGGACGGCAAGCACCTGTACCCGGCGATGCCTTACACCGCCTACGCGCAGATCACCGACGACGACATGCATGCGCTGTACGCGTACTTCATGCACGGCGTGGCGCCGGTGGACAGCGAGCCGGCGCCGACCCGGTTGCCGTTCCCGTTCAACATCCGCCTGTCGATGGCGGCGTGGAACCTGCTGTTCCTCGACCGCAAGCCGTTCACGCCCGACCCGGCCAAGAGCGAGGTGTGGAATCGCGGCGCCTACCTGGTGCGCGGGCTGGCCCACTGCAGCACCTGCCACACGCCGCGCAACCTGCTGATGGCCGAGCGCCCGTCGCAGGCACTGGCCGGCGGCATGGTCGGCAGCTGGCGCGCGCCGAACATCACCGCCGATCCGGACAGCGGGATCGGCAACTGGAGCGAGCAGGACCTGGTCGACTACCTGCGACTCGGCCACGCCCGCGGCAAGGCGCAAGCGGCCGGGCCGATGGCCGAGGCGATCGAGCACAGCCTGCAGCATCTCGAACCCGCCGACCTGCAGGCGATCGCCACCTACCTGAAGACGGTCCCCGCGCAACATGACCCGGCCGAGACCAGGCCCGTCGACCGCTGGGGCGCGGCGTTCGACGGGATCGCCGACCAGCGCGGCACCGCGCTGCCTGACGACGGCGAGCAGTGGAACGGCGCGCAGCTCTACGACGCGCACTGCGCCAGCTGCCACCAGGCCAGCGGCGAAGGCAGCTTCGACGGCGGCTTGCCGCCGCTGTTCCACAACACCGCCACCGGCCGCGCCGACGCCGCCAACCTGGTGCTGGTGATCCTCAACGGCATCCGCTGGCACACCGGCGACTCCGGCGTGCGCATGCCGGGCTTCGCCGACGCGCTGTCCGACCGCCAGGTGGCCACCCTGGGCAACTACCTGACGCTGCGTTACGGCAACCCCGCCGCACGGATCACCGCGACGCAGGTCGCCAACCTGCGCGGCGGCGGCGCGCCGTCGCACTTGGTCGCGCTGACACGGCTGGCGATGGTGGTGGTGCTGCTGCTGATCCTCGCCTTCATCGTCCTGTGGCGCCGGCGCAGACAGCGCCGAACTTCCTCCGGCCGGGCCTGAGCCCATGCGCCATCTTTTCTGCACGAACCCCGGCCTGCTGCTCGGCGGCGCGTTGTGGCTGGGCGCGCTGCCGGCCATGGCGCAGCAGGCCAGCAGCTGGCTCACCCGACCCACGCTGACCGGCGACTGGGGCGGCACGCGTACGCAACTGCAGAACGACGGCATCACCCTGCGTGCACACTGGACCACCGAAAGCGCGGGCAACCTGTCCGGCGGCCACCGCCAAACCGCGCGCTACACCCAGCAACTCGACGCCGGTGCGGACTTCGATCTCGACAAGCTGTGGGGCGTGCCGAACGCGAAGATCCAGTTCACCGTCACCGAACGCGACGGCCGCAGCCTGAGCAATGAGGCGCTGGGCAACCAGTTCTCGGTGCAGGAACTGTACGGCGCGGGGCAGAATTTCCGCCTGGCCGAGCTGAACTGGCAGCAGGACTTCCTCGACCACCGGCTGTTCATGCAGCTGGGCTGGTCGCCGGTGGGTGACGACTTCGCGCGGCTGCCGGCGTTCTGCAGTTTCCAGAACGGCATCATCTGCGGCCACGCCAACGCGATGACCACCAACAGCGGCGCGCACAACTACCCCGTCGCGCAGTGGGGCGGTCGCGTGAAGTGGCACGCCACGCCGAACTTCTACGTCGCCGTTGGCGCCTACCTGGACAACGAGAAAGCCGGCAACAAGGACCAGGGCTTCAATCTCAGCTTCAAGCACCGCGGCGTGTTCGTGCCGGTCGAACTGGGCTGGAGTACCGGCCGCGGCCAGCTGCCCGGCGTTCTCAAGCTCGGCGCCTACTACAACACCGCCGGCACGCCGGACGTGTACACCGACATCAACGGCCAGCCAGCCGGCCTCACCGGCGCCCACTTCCTGCACCACAACGGCCGCTCCGGCGGCTACGTGATCGCCGACCGCATGGTCTATCGCGAAGGCCCCGACTCCAACCGCGGTCTGAACCTCGGCCTGATGGCCGGCGTCGGCGACAAAGCCACCGCCCGCTTCCGCGACTTCTGGCTGCTCGGCGGCCACTACCAGGGCACCTTCCCCGGCCGCGACAACGACGTGATCTCGTTCATGGTGGCCAGCGGCCGCACCAACCCGCGCCTGACCCGCTACCAGCGCGACCGCAACCGGGTGGCACCCGGCAGCGTCGGCATCCAGACGTACGAAACCATCGCCGAGATCGACTACGGCGCGAAGATCACCCCTTGGCTGACCCTGCGCCCGAACCTGCAGTACGTATTCCGCTCCGGCGGCACCGGCAAGATCCCGGACGCCTTCGTGATCGGCCTGTACACGCAGGTGACGTTCTGAGCTGCGGAAACGGGACGGACAAGTCAAACCAGCTTCGCCTGACTTGCCGCGTTCCACTTTCCGTTTCGCGCTATTTGCCCGGCTTCTTCAAGCGCCGCTGACGTGGTGGCGGCAGATAGTTTTCGCCGGTCACCACTTTCTTGCCGGTTTGGCTTTCCAGCTCCAGCCGAGCACGTTTCGCGATCGCGCCGCCACTCTTCGCGGCCACCTTGTTCGCCGGCATGCCGGTGGCTTGGGTGGTCTCGGCGATCTGCCGGGTGGACAGCTCGGCCAGCGCGGTAAAGATCAGTTCGGCCTCGCTCATGTGGTCACGCAGGTTTTGTGTCTTCAGCCCCTTGAGCTGTTTGTGCTCCTTCACGCCAAGGCCGGTCCACTCCTCGTGGATCAGGTTGGTGAGGATGGCGAACTCCTGACCACGCTTCACGTCGTGGCTGTCCCAGTAGTCGGTCAGCTTGGCTCGCGTTTCCTGTCCGGTCATGCGCTGGCTGATCCATTTCTCGCTGCGACCGTGCTTCTGCCACGTCGCGCGGGCGCGGTCCAGCGCCAAGGCCGGATCGGCCAGTTCCTGTATGCGCTCGTAGCCGATCTTGGCCAACCACAGCTTGATCGGCTCGGCCTTCGGGCTGGGCACGGATTGCACCAAGCGCAGCAAGGTTTCGGCGGTGGCCACGTCGGTGACGTAGTTCTTGCCGTCCGCTGCGGTCAATTTCAGTCGGTTACATTTTGTAACCGACTCACTTCCTTCTTTGGCCAGCCGGTTCTTCAAGACTTTCCAGTAGTTGCGCGCCGTCTGGTAATCTGGCTGTCGGGTCAACACCTGCACGATGTCCACCACCGAGAACCACCAGGTCTCGCTTGCTTCGTCGTAGACGCGGCGGATCGCATGGTCTTCAAACTGGGCGGGTAGTTGCCGCATGGCCGACTCCTTGTGCGGGTTCACTGCAGGCATTGTCCCGTCACTGTAACTGGCTGTCGTCGCGGCGGTTGTGAGGTATCGGCCCGGACAGATGTCATCGGCGAACGCGTGGATCCTTCGGGCGACCAAAACGACAACGGGCGCCGAGGCGCCCGTTGTCGTTCCGATGTGCCCGCGCTTGCAGCCGCCTTTGATCAGAGCGAGTAGTACATCTGGAACTCCAGCGGATGCGTGCTGGCGCGGTACTTGGTCACTTCCTTCATCTTCACCTCGATGTAGGCGTCGATGAAGTCGTCGGTGAACACGCCACCGGCTTTCAGGAACTCGCGGTCCTTGTCCAGCGCTTCCAGCGCGGCGTCGAGGCTGGAGCACACCTGCGGGATGTTCTTCTCCTCTTCCGGCGGCAGGTCGTACAGGTCCTTGTCGGCCGGCGCGCCCGGGTCGATCTTGTTGATGATGCCGTCCAGGCCGGCCATCATCAGCGCGGTGAACACCAGGTAGCCGGAGTTCATTGGATCGGGGAAGCGCACCTCGATGCGGCGGCCCTTGGGGCTGGCCACGTACGGGATGCGGCAGCTCGCCGAACGGTTGCGCGCCGAGTAGGCCAGCATCACCGGCGCCTCGAAGCCCGGCACCAGCCGCTTGTAGCTGTTGGTGGTGGAGTTGGCGAAGGCGTTGATCGCGCGGGCATGCTTGAAGATGCCGCCGATGTACCACAGCGCGGTCTGCGACAGGCCGCCGTAGAGGTCGCCGGCGAACAGGTTCTCGCCGTTCTTCGCCAGCGACTGGTGCACGTGCATGCCCGAGCCGTTGTCGCCGACCAGCGGCTTCGGCATGAAGGTGACGGTCTTGCCGTTCTGGTGCGCCACGTTCTTGATGACGTACTTCATCGTCAGCAGTTCATCGGCCTTCTTCACCAGCGTGTTGAACTTCACGCCGATCTCGCACTGGCCGGCGTTCGCTACCTCGTGGTGGTGCACTTCGACCTTCTGGCCCAGCGACTCCAGCACCTTGCACATGTCGGCGCGCAGGTCGCCCAGCGAATCGACCGGGCTGACCGGGAAGTAGCCGCCCTTCACGCCCGGGCGATGGCCGCTGTTGTTGCCGTCGTACTTGTAGCGCGACGACCACGCCGCTTCCTCGGAGCCGATTTCGTAGAACACCCGGCCCGGATCGTTCTGCCAGCGCACCGAATCGAAGATGAAGAACTCCGGCTCCGGCCCGAAGAACGCGGTGTCGGCGATGCCGGTGGATTTCAGGAACGCCTCGCCGCGTTTGGCGATCGAGCGCGGGTCGCGGCCGTAGGCCTGCATGGTCGACGGCTCCAGCACGTCGCAGTGCAGGATCAGCTGGGTGTGCGAGCTGAACGGGTCGAGGTGGGCGGTGTCCGGATCGGGCAGCAGGATCATGTCCGACTCGTTGATGCCCTTCCAGCCGGTGATCGAGGAACCGTCGAACATCTTGCCGTCCTCGAAGGTCGACTCGTCGATCGCGTGGGCCGGGAAGGTGACGTGGTGGTGCACGCCGAGCATGTCGGCGAAGCGGAAGTCGACGAACTCGACCTCATGCTCCTGGATCAGGTCGAGCACTTTGTTGGCGGACATGGAGCAACCTCGGCGATGGATGGTGAGCTGGCTTGAGCAAGGCCCGTGCCAATGGCTGCAGCCGTTGCGCAGCAACGGCTGACGGAAGTTTTCGCTGCCTCGGGCCAATCAGAAGGAAACGTGATGGTGCAATACAAAGGCCATATTGCACCATCATGACTCATCCGATCCCGCTGCCCGATGCCCCGCTCAGCCATCGTAGGCGCTTTCGCCGTGCGAGGTAATGTCCAGCCCCTCGCGCTCGGCCTCGTAGGGTACGCGCAGGCCGAACACCAGCTTGACGACCAGATAGCCCAGCACCGAAACCACGCCGCTCCACAGCACGGTGATACCCACGCCCAGCGCCTGCACGCCGAGTTGGCGGATCACCGAATAGTTCGCCGCACCGGTGCCGCCCAGCCCCGGCGCGGTGAACACGCCGGTCAGCAACGCGCCCACGATGCCGCCGACGCCGTGCACGCCGAACACGTCCAGCGCATCGTCCGCGCGCAGCAGCTTCTTCAGCCGGGTCACGCCCCACACGCAGCACAAACTGGCCATTGCGCCGATCACGATCGCGCCCATCGGCCCCACCGTGCCGCAGGCCGGGGTGATGCCGACCAGGCCAGCCACCGCGCCGGAGGCGCCACCCACCATCGACGCGTGGCCGCGCATCGCCGCCTCCACCGCCAGCCACGTCAGCACCGCCGCCGCCGCCGCCAGCAGGGTGTTGATGAAGGCCAGCCCCGCGCCCGCGTTCGCCTCCAGATTGGAGCCGGCGTTGAAGCCGAACCAACCCACCCACAGCAGCGCCGCGCCGACCATGGTGAACGTCACGTTGTGCGGCTTCATCGGCTCGCGGCCGAAGCCCAGCCGCGGCCCGACCAGCCAGGCGCCGACCAGGCCGGCCACGCCGGCGTTGATGTGCACCACGGTGCCGCCGGCGAAATCCAGCGCGCCCCGGGCGAACAGGAAGCCGCTCGGCCCCGCCCACACCATGTGCGCGATCGGCAGGTAGGCGAAGGTGAACCAGATCGCCGTGAACAGCAGCACCGCGCGAAAACGCATGCGCTCGGCGAGCGCACCCACGATCAGCGCCCCGGTGATGCCGGCGAAGGTGGCCTGGAACGCCACGAACACGTACTCCGGCAGCGCCACGCCGGCGCTGAACGTGGCCGCCAGCGTGTCTTTGGTCACACCGTGCAGGAACAGCTTGTGGAAATTGCCGATCACCGCGCCGCCGCCGCTGAAGGCGAGACTGTAGCCGTACACCACCCACAGCAGCAGCAGCAGCGAGAACACCGTCAGCACCTGCATCAGCACCGACAGCACGTTCTTCGCACGCACCAGGCCGCCGTAGAACAGCGCCAGCCCCGGCACCGTCATCAGCAGCACCAGCAGGGTGGAGGTGAGCATCCACGCCACGTCGCCCTTGTCGACCACGGGCGCGGGCGTGGCGGCGTGCAGCAGCGGCGCGGTCAGGGCCAACGCCAAGCTCGCGCCGACACCACGGTGGAACCTGAACTGTTTCATGGAAAACCTCACAGGATGCGGGTCAGAGGGGATGACGCTTGCTAAAGGTCGTCATCCCCGCGAAAGCGGGAGGCGCTTTATCAACAGCGAAGCTGGTCATCCAGCGCCTTCATATGCTCGGCAAACGACCAAAGACACGGGATCTCCGCTTGCGCGCGAATGACGGAAGTGGGTCAAAGCGCATCGGCGTCGAGCTCGCCGGTGCGGATGCGGAGCACCTGCTCCACGCCGGTGACGAAAACCTTGCCGTCACCGACGTTGCCGGTGCGCGCGGCGCGCTGGATTTCCTCCAGCGCCGCGTCGAGCAGCTCGTCGGGCACCACCACCTCGACCTTGAGCTTGGGCAGGAAATCGACCACGTACTCGGCTCCTCGATACAGCTCGGTGTGGCCCTTCTGGCGACCGAAGCCGCGCACCTCCGTCACCGTGATGCCCGACACGCCGGCATGCGCCAGCGCGTCGCGGACCTCGTCGAGCTTGTACGGACGGATGACGCTGGTGATCATTTTCATGGATGGCTCCGGGTGTATGTCTTTCAGAACGACCTGGCCACGCTCAGCAGCGCGGTAGCGCGGCCCAGGTAGTGGCCGCGCGCATTGGTGTAGATCGACGCGTTCGCGTTGGTGTCGCAGTAACCCAGTGCCACCGACCAACCGCTGCCGAAGTTCCGGGTCACGCCCAGCTTCCAGTCGCTGAACGAGGCGCCGCGCACGTTCCTTACGTGCTGGTGTCCGACATGCGCGTTGAGCAGCCAGCCCGGCGCGAACGGCTGGTTCCACGACAGGTCCAGGTAGCCGCTGTGCTGGCTGCCGGCGTAGCCGAACAGGTCGGTAAACGCGTATGAGTACTTCAGCGACACGCTTTTCCAGGCCAGCGCGACATAGCCCTCGGTGGTATTCGGCAGGGTGAAGCGCGCCGGATAACTGCCGGGGTACTGGTAGCGGTACACGCCGACGTCCCCGCTCCAGTCGCTGCCGAAGCTGCCGCGCCAGCCGCCGTAGAGGTCGAGCTCCACGCTGCTTGAAATCAGTGCGGCGGACGTCGAGGCATCGGACAGCCAGCTGACATTGCTGCCCCAGCCGCCCACGTACCAGCCGCTGGCATGATCAAACTCGACGCCGGCCTGCACGGCAGGCTGGCGATCGGTCTGCGACAGGCCGCGGAACAGGTAGTCGCTGACCATGCCGGCGCTGACCACCCACCGGCTGGCCGGCACCTCGCCGACTTGCGCCGATGCGTGGCCGGAAGCGGCACAGCACGGCGCGACGACCACCATGTACAACCAGCTTCGCTGCATGGACCGCGCCCTCCGCTGATGACGTCGCGCGAATGGCCGTCCAGACGTCCATGAGCCACCGCGACACGGCCATGCGTTTGCATGGCTTGTCATGCTCAGCAAGCCGCGTGCCACGGGCGCAAACCGTTGCCGTGACGGCGTTGGCGACGCCGTGCGCGAACGCCCCGCACCGGCGTTAGCACCATCCGCACCCGTCGGCGCGGCCGGTTTGCACTGTTGCAGTGCGTGCGCGTTCCGACCGGTCGCTCAGCCTGCAGCCATCTGGCGCGAGGGCAAAGCCCGTAAGCTATGGCGTTTCACGCCGGCGATCCGCTCGACGGCGTCCCACCCCCGCCCGCCAACGGACCCACCCGTGACCGACCTGCTCCATGTCATCCTGCTCGGCATCATCGAAGGCATCACCGAATTCCTGCCGATCTCCTCGACCGGCCACCTGCTGATCGCCGAGAAGTTCGGCCTGGGCGCGCGCTCGGACCTGTTCAACATCGGCATCCAGGCCGGCGCAATCCTGGCGGTCACGCTGATCTACTGGAGGCGTATCTGGCAGTTGCTGACGCAGTGGCGCGACGCGGCCAACCGCGACTACCTGCTGAAGCTCACGGTGGCGTTCCTGATCACCGCGGTACTTGGCTTCGTCGCGGTGAAGCTGGGCTTCAAGCTGCCGGAGACGGTGACCCCGGTGGCCTGGGCGCTGGTGATCGGTGGCCTGTGGATGATCGCCGCCGAGCGGCTGGCCGCGCGCCAGCCCGAGCGCAGCGCGGTGACCTGGAAGGTGGCGATCCTGGTCGGCATTGCGCAGATGGCCGCCGGCATCTTCCCCGGCACCTCGCGCTCGGCCGCGACGATCTTCGCGGCGCTGCTGTTCGGCACCAGCAACCGCGCGGCGGCCACCGAGTTCGCGTTCCTGGTCGGCATCCCCACCATGTACGCGGCCACCGGCTACGAGCTGCTGAAGGTGGTGAAAGACGGCGGCGCCGCACACGAGGACTGGACCGCGCTGGTCGTCGGCTTCGTGGTCTCGGCGATCGTCGCCTTCATCGCGGTGAAGTGGCTGCTCGGCTACATCCGCAGCCACACCTTCACCCCGTTCGCGGTCTACCGCATCGCGCTCGGCGTGGCGCTGCTGTTGCTGGTGCCGGCCGGTGCCTGAACCCGCCGCGGCCGGAGGTGCGGCCGTTGCTGGATGCAGCGCCTACGCGGCTTCGACCAACGCCTTCCCATGCAGCGGTTTCGACGCGGCCTTCGGCGCACCGGCCATGTGCTGGCCCGGCTGGCTGGTGTGCTCGAACAGCTCGCGCACCCATTCGATGAAGGCCTGCACGCGCGCCGACAGCTGCTGCTTCCGCAGGTAGACGATCCACACCGGCTTGCCGGTGGAGCGGACGTCGGTCATCACCGGTTCCGGCATGTCCTTCTCCAGCAGGCACGCGGCCAGCATGCGCGGCACCTGGGTCCGGTCTTGATCAATGGAATCGTCCGGCGGAACGCCTAGCCAAAAGGCTGCTCGATGGACGGGCTCTGTGGCGTGAACCATCGCGCACCGTCATCGGTGACATACATGATGTCCTCGAGCCGCACGCCGAACTCGCCGGGAATGTAGATACCCGGTTCATCGCTGAAGGTCATGTTTGCCAGGATCTTTCGCTTGTTGCCGCGTACCAGGTAGTACCACTCGTGCATGTCCATGCCGATGCCGTGACCGAGGCGGTGCGCGAAATATTTGTAGTCCGGTCCGTAGCCACCGTCGACAATCACCTTGCGGGCGGCGGCATCCACCGACTCCATCGTGGCACCCGGATGCGCCGCCTTCAGCGCCGCCTGCTGCGCCTTCTGCACGATGCCGAATACCTTCTTCATCTTGTCGGAGGCCTTGCCCAGGACGAAGGTACGGGTGATGTCGCTCTGATAGCCCTCCACGAAACAGCCCTCGTCGATAAGCACTACCGTGCCTTCGACGATTTTCTGCGGAGCGATCGAACCGTGCGGCTGGGCGGAGTATTTTCCGACATTGACGATCGCCTCGCCTGCCAGTCCCTGACGTCCGTAGGCGGCACCGATCCAGTCCAGCACCTGTTGCTGCGTCATGCCGGGTTCGAGCGCCTTCCACACGGCGTGGTACACCGCCAGCGTCGCGTTGTTGGCGACCTGCATCAGGGCCAGCTCGGCCGGACTCTTGATCGAACGGCAGCCGGCGGTAACCGGCATGGCGGACACGAGCCGCACGTGCGGCATCGCATTGCCGATGTTGGTGGCGCGGGAAAACGGTACCTGATCTTCGATGCCCAGCGTTCCGGTGGACGCGTGCAGCTCGGCCATGATCTGCGCGATCTTCTCGTAGGGACTTTCGTGCTCCTGCCAGGCACGCACGTCATGGCCGAACTTGATCTGCTCCAGCGCGCGGCTCAGTTCGAATGCAGGTGTGATGTAGATCGGATCCCCCGACCTGGGCAGCAGCATGCCCATGGTCCGCTCACTGGTGAACCAGTGCATGCCGGTGAAATAGTTCAGCGAGGCACCGCCATCCATGAAGATGGCATCCATCTTGTTTTCGGCCATGAACTGCTGCGCCCGGTTCAGGCGGGCCCGGCGTTCGGCGTCGGTGATGGGGACGATCTGCGACTGTACCGGCTGCAGCGCCATGATCGAAGGCGGCAAGCTGGCGCAGCCGGTGCCCTGTCGGGCCACGGCCTCGCCCGCCAGCAGGCTCGTCGACAAGGCCGCCGCACCCATGGCCGAGGCCTGCAGGAAGCGCCGCCGGCCAAGGTGGATCGTGTTGCTGGTTTCCATCATTGCTCCCCTGTATGCAGCTGCTCGTGGCAGCGATTCGGACCATCCCGGCGGCAACCGCACGGCTCTTCCGCGACGGCGAAGCCACATCGCGGTGAGGTTACGCCGCTTGCGGACGCTCAACGCTGCACGATGTGCGCGAACCACTCCCAGCCGCGCACGCGCTCGCAGATCAGCTTAGTGCAGGTCAGCATCGGCACCGCCAGCAGCGCGCCGGGGATGCCCCACAGCCAGCCCCACAGCAGCAGCCACAGCAGGATGGCGATGGGCGACAGCCGCATGCTGGCGCCCTGGATCAGCGGCGTGATCAGGTTGCCTTCCACCGCGGTGATGCCGGCGAAGGTCAACACCGGCAGGAACACTTCCAGGCTGGCGTCGCTGGCGTAGAGCATGCACACCACCGCCAGCAGCGAGGTGGTGACGATCGCGCCGACGTAGGGAATGAAGTTGGCGAACATCGCCACCGCGCCCCACAGCAGCGGATCGGGCACCTTGTACAGCCACAGCATGCCGGCGGTGACCGCGCCGAGGCTGGCGTTGATCAGCAGCGCGGTGAGCAGGTAGCGCGACACCTCGGTCTGGATGCCGCGCACGATGCTCACCGCGTGCCGCTTGTAGGTGAAGCCGGGGGTGATCTCCACCAGCCGGCGCAGCATCGAGTCGCCGTAGATCAGGAAGAAGAACACCAGCAGCAGCACGCCGAGCACCGCGGCGAGCACCTTCGGCGTGGTGGCAACCACGTCCCAGGCGCTGATCGAGATCGGCGTGGCCTGCGGCGCAGGCGCACGGGTGCTGCCGCTGACCAGGGTCTGGGTGGCGCGGTTGGCTGCTTCGAGCGGCCGGGTGAAGCTGCGCAGTTTCGGCACGAAGCTCTTGATCGCCGCCGGCGCGTCGTGGAACCAGCCGACCGCCGGCTGCGCCAGCAGGCCCACGCCACTGCCGATGCCGACGATCAGGCCGAGCATCAACACGCTGGCGGTGAGCCAGCGCGGCAGATGCAGGCGCGTACCGAAGGCCACGATCGGGTTCAGCGCCAGCCCGATGAACGCGGCCAGCACCAGCGGGATCAACAGCGCCTTGCTCAGCGTGATGGTGTACAGCAGCGCCAGCAGCAGCAGTGTGTTCAGCACCACGCGCAGCGCACGCAGGTGGCGGCGCGTGGCGCGCGCGGCGGCCAGCCGTGGCGGCTCCGGGTGCAACGCCGTGCCAGTCGCCGGTGGCGCCGGCGGCGTGGCGGCGGCGTCGCCGGGCGCCGGCGGGAGTACCGGTGCGGATTCGCTCATGCCGGCTCGTCGTCCGCCGCATGCGCCGCGGCCGCGGCGACCGGCGCCACCGCTGCCAGTTCCGCGACCAGCCGCACCGCGTGGGCGGCCACTTCGGCCAGGTGGTCGCCGAGCAGCGCACCCAGCCCCGGCACCCGCAACGGATGCACGTTGAGGCTGCCCAGCACGAAGCCGGCGCCGGCCGCGGTGCCCACCATGGTCAACGGATACTCGCGGCCGCGGCCCAGCAGCGCCGCCGTCGGCGGGGCCAGGGCATGGCGCGCCGCATGCACGCGTCGCTGCGCCGCCTGCACCTTTGCCACCTGCCTGAACAGGCTCATGCCCGATCCTCCGCGCGGCGATCCTGCTCGGCGGTGGGCTCCGCCGGCTGCAGGCCCGCGCGCATCATCGCACCCCACTCGCTGCGTGTGGCCGGCAGACTCATCCAGTGCATGCAGCGGCGGAACAGCGCGATCGCGCCGAACAGGAACAGCACCTGCAGCAGCGCCAGCAGCAGCAGCGCCCAGATCCACGAATCGAACCACGTTGCCAGCAGCACGCCGGCCAGACCGAGCAGGGTCAGGCCGAGCCCGACGCCGGCGACGGTGGCGGCCAAGCCGGCCAGCAACAGCCATGACACGGCGCTGCGTGCCAACCCCAGTTCCGCCGCCAGCAGTTGCGCCTGGGCGCCGAACAGCTGCCTCGCCGCGCGGCCGAACCGGCCGAGCTCGTCAAGCAGCCCGGACGGTGGCGGCGACGGCTCCGGCGACGGCGCTGCACGGGGCGACTCACCTTCCTCGTCGTGCATCCCCGGCCCCCGTGCCGCGTGGGTCAACGCCGCAGGATGCGGCCGAGCAGCCAGCCGGCGCCCAGCGCGATGGCGACCGATTGCACCGGCTTCTCGCGCACGTAGTCGCGCACCTGCTCCAGCCAGGCGTCGGCGCGGTCCCTCGTCTCGTCGTAGACCTCGCGGCCGCGCTCGCCGACCCGGGCCGCCTTGTCGCTGGCCTTGTGGGCGGCGCCGGCGGCCTTGTCGGTGGCATGGTGCAGGCCTTCCTCGACGCGGTCGGCGGCGCGCTCGACCTTGTCCTTGGTGGCCGCCACTGCTTCGGACGTGGCCTGCTTGATGCGCTCGGCGCGCTGGTCGATGCGGTCACCGGCGGCCGGCCCGGGGGGCTGGATTTGCTCGTTCATGGCATGCTCCGGAGAAGACTCATGGTGGCACAGTCGCGGTTCGATGGTCGCACTCAACTGGTGCGGCGGAAGAACGCGATGATCGCCAGGATGAGGAAGATGATGAACAGGACTTTCGCGATCCCGGCCGCGGCACCTGCAATGCCGCCAAAGCCGAGCACGGCGGCGATGATTGCGATGACCAGGAAAACCAGGGCGTAGTGAAGCATGGGGGCGTCCTCGGGGGGAATGGTGGCGGGGAACCGCCGTTGCGGCCATTCACCCACAGCCTGCGCCATGCGGGTGTGAAGGGTGCCGGCAGCGCCGTGCACGCGCTGCCGACGTTTGCGCTACGCGGGTTCAGCCGGCCAGCGCCGGGTTCAGGCTGTAGGTGCCGACCAGCTCCGCCTCGGCCAGCACGTGGCCGGCCATTGCCGCGCGCAACTCGGCCAACGTGAAGCCGTGGTGCAGCGGCAGCGCAGCCGTGTCGAGCGCGTGGAGCTTGAAGTGGTAATGGTGCAGCAGCGCGTCGTTCCACGGCGGGCACGGGCCGTCGTAGCCGAGATAATCGCCGCCCATGTCAGCGTCGCCGGCGAACCAGCCGGTGTAGTCGTTGATGCCCTGCACACTGCCCGGCGGCCCGAACGGCGCGCGCTTGCCATGCGCGGTGACGCCGTCGCTGCAGCTGCCCGCGGCCAACTCGCCGCACTCGGCAGGGATGTTCGCCATCAGCCAGTGCACGAACTCCACTCGCGGCAAGTCGGCCGGCACGCTGCGACCGGGCTGGTTCACGTCGTCGCCGCGGCTGGGCACGTCGGAGTCGATGCAGGTGAGCACGAACGAACGCGTGGCGGCCGGCGCGCCCTTCCACGCCAGCTGCGGGCTGCGGTTGTCCGACAGCGCGACCGGATCGCCGCGCTTACCGAAGGCGAACTCGGCGGGAATTGGCTGGCCGTTGGCGAAGTTGTCGCTGCGTAGGTGCATAAGAGCTCCGGGATTCGGGAGGCGGGATTCGGGATACGGAAAAACGCGCTACGACAAGCCTACCCTCATGGGCTTGCGGGGGCATCTACGCTCGCGCGCGGGCGCTCTTGCGAATCCCGAATCCCGTCTCCCGAATCCCGGCTTCCATACGTCACCCGATACACCGCCCCGGCCAGGTCGTCGCTGACCAGCACGCTGCCGTCGGGCAGCGGCTGCACATCGGCGGGGCGGCCCCAGGCGCTTTCGTCCCGCTCGAAGCCGCTGATCAGCGGCTCGTACGCCACCACCTTGCTGCCGTGCAGGCGCACCGTCATCACCCGGTAGCCGGATTTCCGCGTGCGGTTCCACGAGCCGTGCTCGGCCACGATGATCGCACCGCGATAGCTGGGCGGAAACATGCGGCCTTCGTAGAAGCGCATGCCCAGCGCGGCCACGTGCGCGCCCAGCTTCAGCACCGGCGGCACGTAATCCTTGCAGCGGCGACCCTTGCCGAACTCGGGGTCGAGCGTGTCGCCCTGGTGGCAGTACGGGTAGCCGAAGTGCTGGTCGGGGCCGGTGACCTCGTTCAATTCGTCGCTGGGCAGGTCGTCTCCCATCAGGTCGCGGCCGTTGTCGGTGAACCACAGGCGCCGCGTGCCCGGCTGCCAGTCGAAGCCGACCGAGTTGCGGATACCGTGGGCCACGTCCTGCCAGCCGCTGCCGTCGGCGTTCATGCGGATCAGCTTGCCGTACGCCGGCGCCGGGTCGCAGATGTTGCACGGCGCGCCGATCGGCACGTACAGCTTGCCGTCCGGGCCGAACGCGATGAACTTCCAGCCGTGGTGGGTCTCGCTGGGCAGCTTGTCGGTGACCACGACGGGTTTCGGCGGATCGTCCAGGCGGTTCTCGATATCGCGCAGCACGTAGATGCGGCTCACCGCCGAGACGTACAGGTCGCCATCCTTGAACGCCA
Source organism: Rhodanobacter sp. FW106-PBR-R2A-1-15 (assembly GCF_058789735.1). Classification (NCBI taxonomy): domain Bacteria; kingdom Pseudomonadati; phylum Pseudomonadota; class Gammaproteobacteria; order Lysobacterales; family Rhodanobacteraceae; genus Rhodanobacter; species Rhodanobacter sp. FW106-PBR-R2A-1-15. The sequence goes on from NZ_JBYTEM010000007.1 coordinate 88,791, forward strand.
CGCCCACCGGCAGCTGCAGGCCGCTGGCGATCACCCGCACCTTGTCGACGACGCCGTCGCCGTTCGTGTCGGTGAGTGCGTAGACCTTGCCGGCATCGTTGGAGCCGACGAACACCGTGCCCTTCGCGCCCAGCGCAAGCTCGCGCGCATCCGGCACCTGGTCGGAGTACAGCGCTATGTGGAAACCCTTGGGCAGGGTCAGCCGATCCAGCGGCGGCGCGGCCAGCGCCGGCAGCGACGACAGGACCAGCAGCAACGGCAGCAACGGCAGCAGCAGGCGCATGGCGGTGGCTCCGTGATCGAGAGGGGAGGCGCAGCGTATACCGGAGCGCATGCAGCCAGAAACCCTGCCGCCCGCTAGACTGCGCCCTTTCGGGGGGACCGCATGAGCGAACTGGACGACCTCACCACCCTGGTCCGCGCGGCCACGCCGCTGCTGGTGATCGAGACGGTGGACGAGCAGCGGGTGATCGAGTGCTTCCGCCACGTGATCGCGCAGGCGTTGCACCCGCTGTGGCGCTGGACCCTGACCGACGGCCTGCAGCGGCTGGACTTCGCCGCCGCCGGCGGCGTGGCGCCCGACGCCACCGCCACGCTGGAGGCGATCCGCGCCCAGGACGAGCGCGGCATCTACCTGATGTTCGATTTCCACGGGCTGCTCGGCTACGCGATGAGCCTGCGCCAGCTGCGCGAGATCGTGCAGCGCCAGCGCTCGGCCGCGCACACCATCGTGCTGGTCGGCGCCAAGGTCGAGCTGCCCGAGGAACTGGAGGCATTGTCGCTGCGCGTGCCGCTGGCGCTGCCCGACCTGAAGGAACTGGCCGGCATCCTGCGCGGCGAGGCAGCGGCCTGGCAGCGCGAGCAGAACCGCCGCATCGAGGTGGACAACGACGCCGCGCGCACCATCGTGCGCAACCTGCTCGGGCTGTCCGCGCCGGACGCGCGGCGCATCGTGCGCAAGCTGATCTACGCCGACGGCGCTCTCGGCCCGAACGACCTGCCGGTGCTGATGCAGTCCAAGTTCGAGCTGCTCAACCGCTCCGGCCTGCTGCATTACGAGTACGCCACCGCCAGCTTCGCCGATATCGCCGGCGTGGCCCGCGTGCGCGAGTGGGTGGCGCGGCGCCGCGCGGTGTTCCTCGCCGCCGCGCCCGACCCCGTGCTCGACCCGCCCAGAGGCGTGCTGCTGCTCGGCGTGCAGGGCTGCGGCAAGAGTCTCGCGGCGAAGGCGATCGCCGGCGGCTTCGGCGTGCCGCTGGTGCGGCTGGACTTCGGCACGCTGTACGACAAGTACCAGGGCGAAACCGAGAAGAACCTGCGCGAGGCGCTGGCCAGCACCGAGCTGCTGGCGCCATGCGTGCTGTGGATCGACGAGATCGAGAAGGGCCTGGCCGGCGGCGGCGAGGACGGCGGCGTGTCGCGCCGCGTGCTCGGCTACCTGCTGACCTGGATGGCCGAGCGCAAGGCCAAGGTGTTCGTCGTCGCCACCGCGAATGCGGTCAACGAGCTGCCTGCCGAATTGCTGCGCAAGGGCCGCTTCGACGAGATCTTCTTCGTCGACCTGCCGCAGGAATCCGTGCGCGCCGAGATCTTCGCGATGCACCTGAAACGCCGCAAGCTCGATCCCGCCGGCTTCGACCTGCCCGCCCTCGCCGCCGCCAGCGACGGCTTTTCCGGCGCCGAGATCGAACAGACCATCGTCAGCGCGCTGTACGACGCCGCCGGCAACGGCACGCCGCCAGACCAGGCCACCCTGCTCCACGCGCTGCAGCAGACCCGCCCGCTATCGGTGCTGATGCGCGAGCAGGTGGACGCGCTGCGGGCGTGGGCACAGGGGCGCTGCGTGGCGGCGGATTGAACGACGCAGAGCCGCGCTGCGCAACGCCGGCGCGGTGGCGACCCCGCGCCCCGTTTCGGCGTAGTCTGGAACGCCCATCGTCAGGAGGGTCGAACCATGTTTCGTCGTACCTGCAAGCTGCTCATCCTGCTGCTCGCGGCCCTGCTGCCCCCGGCCGTCGCCAGCGCCGCTCCCTCCAGCACAGCCGACAGCACCACCGCGGCGCTGCAGCAAGCGGTGAACGGCCCCTGGCGCTCCGACGCGAACCGGGCCCGCGACAAATATCGGCATCCGCTCGAGACCCTGCAGTTCTTCGGCATCAAGCCGGACATGACGGTGGTCGAGCTGGCACCCGGCGGTGGCTGGTACACCGAGATCCTCGCACCTTTTCTCCACGCGCACGGCCACTTGGTCGAAGCGGCGCCACCATCCGCCGCGAAGTTCATCGCCAAGCTCAAGGCCGACCCGGCGGTGTACGGACACATCGCAAAAATCGTCCCATTCGCCCCACCGGAGCAGGTGAAGCTGGGCGCTGACAACTCCGCCGACATGGTGCTCACCTTCCGCAACACGCACGACTGGCTCAACCACAGTCCGGCCACGCTCGATGCCGTGTTCAAGGCTGCGTTCAACGTGCTCAAGCACGGCGGCGTGTTCGGCGTCACCGAACACCGCGCCAAACCGTTCGCCGATGGCGTGGAAAGCGCCGGGGCATTGCACCGTCTCCCCGAGGATTACCTGATCGCGCTGGCCCTCAAGACCGGTTTTCGCGTGGCCGGCGTATCGCAGATCAATGCCAACCCGAACGACCCGGAAGACATCAACGTGCACCGCCTGCCGCCGGATCTGTCCGGGCCCGACAACGAGCACGCGCAGATGAAGGCGATCGGCGAGTCGGATCGGATGACGTTGAAGTTGGTGAAACCGTGAGGCAGCCGTTCGCGAAGTAGGCATCGATGGAAGCGCAGGACCTGCAGAAACTGGTGACGGTGCGCATGCCTTACGGCAAGTACCAGGGCCGGCTGCTGGCCGATTTGCCCGGGGCTTACCTGACCTGGTTCGCGCGCAAGGGTTTCCCTGCCGGCGAGCTGGGCCGGCTGCTGGCGCTGATGCTGGAGATCGACCATAACGGCTTGTCCCGGTTGCTGCAGCCGCTGCGCCAGCGCCCGCCATGAGCCGCGCTGGTTACACTGCGCGCATGGATGACGACCGCCTGTTCCGCACTGCCGCCGATGCCCTGGCCAGCGAGGGCTGCTGCGTGCTGGGCGGCCTGCTGACGACGGCGCAGACCCGTGCGCTGGCCGACGAGTGTGCGGCGCTGCATGTGGCGCAGCGATTGACGCCGGCGCGGGTCGGGGCGGCACGCACCGCCACGGCGCTGCGCGGCGACCGCACGCAGTGGCTCGACTTCGCCGCACCGAGCCCGCCGCAGCAGGCCTTCGTGGCGCGCATCGACGCGTTGCGCCGCGCACTCAACCGCGAGCTGATGCTGGGCCTGGTGGAAAGCGAGGCGCACTACGCGGTGTATGCGCCCGGCGCACGCTACGCGCGGCACCTGGACCGCCTGCGCGACAGCGACGCGCGGGTGCTGTCGGCGGTGTTCTACCTCAACGAGGGTTGGCAGGAAGCCGACGGCGGCGCGCTGCGGCTGTACCTGGGCGACGGCACGCACCGTGACGTTCTCCCGCGCGCCGGCACGCTGGCGCTGTTCCTTTCCGCGCAGTTCGAGCACGAGGTGCTGCCGGCCACGCGCGAGCGCCTGAGCATCGCCTGCTGGATGCGCCAGCGCAGCCCCGGGCAGATCGCGTAGGAGCCCGCTCGCGGGCGATGCTTTTGATCTTGCGAATCCCGAATCCCGGCTCTCAACAGACGAACGTCTGGTCATCCCGGCTCCAGAAGCATCGCCCGCGAGCGGGCTCCTACGGGTCGGGGGCGACGCCGAGCAGTTCGATTTCGGCGAGGGCCTGGCGGGCGCCATCCGGCGCTGGGTCAAGGCGCAGCCGGTAGTACGCGTACTCACCCGCTTCCCGCACGGCGAAGGCGCGGGTCTGCTGCGGCCAGGCGAAGCGTTCGTCGCGGCGCGTATCGAGGGTGGACCAGTGCTGGCCGTCGGCAGAGCCCTGCAGCTGCCAGCCCGACGGCGCCGCGAGCGTGCTGCCGGCGGTCAGCGTGAGCATGCTCGCCCGCAGCGGCCGCGCGAAGCGCCAGTCGATCGTGGTCGATGCGGCGGGCAGCGCCACCTCGGCGCCGGAGTCGTGGTTGAACAGCAGCGGCAGGCCGGCGATGGCGGGCACGGCGCGGGCGCGGCCCAGCCGCTGGTCGAGCAGGTTGCGCCACGGCTGCGGCAGGCCTGCGGCAGTGAGCGATGACGGCGCGGCATCGTCGCCGCTGGCCCAGCGCGAAGGTCGCGGCCCCATGGCGAACTCCAGCGTGGCGCCCTGCGCCAGCAGCGCGTGCGGCAGGGTCAGTTTGTCCCAGGGCTTGCCGTTGACGCGCAGCCCCTGCACATAGCGGTTGAGGTCGCTGACTGCCGGCGCGTCGATCACCAGGTGCCTGCCGTTCTCCAGCGCGATGTCCAGGTGCGGAAAGTACGGCGCGCCGATCACGTATTCGGGCGTGCCCATGCGCAGCGGGTAGAAGCCGGCGGCGCTGAACAGGTACCAGGCGGACATCTCGCCGTTGTCCTCGTCGCCGGGATAGCCCTGGCCGATCTCGCTGCCGACGTAGAGGCGGCTCAGCACGTCGCGCAGCTTGTCCTGCGCCTTCCACGGCTGCCCAGCGAAGTCGTACATGTAGATGATGTGGTGCGAGGGCTGGTTGCTGTGGCCGTACTGGCCCATGCGCACGTCGCGCGCCTCCAGCATCTCGTGGATCGGCTCGCCGTAGCTGCCGACGTGGAACTCGCCCGGCGTGGCGAACAGTGCGTCGAGCTTGGTCGCCAGCGCGTCGCGGCCGCCGTACAGCGCGGCCAGCCCGACGCCGTCCTGCGGCGCGTGGAAGGCCATGTTCCAGGCGTCGGTCTCGGTGTAGTCGCCGCCCCAACGCAGCGGGTCGAAATCCTGCGCGTCGTGGTGCCAGCGGCCCGCGGCGTCGCGGCCGACGAAGAAGCCGACTGCGGGGTCGAACAGGTTGGCGTAGCCCAGCGCGCGCCGGCGGAAGTACGCCGCGTCGGCGGCGTAGTGCGCGGCGTACGGGTCGTCCGTGGCTGCTTGCCGCGCCAGCGCGGCGGCGAGGTTGCCGATCGCGAAGTCGTTGATGTAGCCGTCCATCGACCACGACAACCCCTCGCTCACCCCGGTATCGGTGTAGCCGTTGAAGATCGAACGCTGCAGCCCCTTGCGGCCGGTGCCGGCGAGCGGGCTGACCACGGTGGCATCCTTCAGCGCGGACTGGTAGAACGCGCGCACGTCGAAGTGGCGCACGCCTTTCAGCCACGCGTCGGCGAAGGCCACGTCGGCGCTGGTGCCGACCATCAGGTCGGCGTAGCCGGGCGACGACCAGCGCGCGATCCAGCCGCCGTCGCGGTACTGCTGCACGAAGCCGTCGATCATCTCGCCCGCCTTGCTCGGCGTGAGCAGCGCGTAGGCTGGCCACGCGGTGCGGTAGGTGTCCCAGAAGCCGTTGTTGACGTAGGGCTTGCCGTCGAGCACGCGCGCGCCGGTGTGCGTCGGCGTGTCCTGGCCGGTCGGCGCGGAGAACGGGCTGGCATACCGATAACGCGGTTGCGCCGCGCTGCCGGTGTTCTCGTAGGCCACGTTCGGGTATAGGAACAGGCGGTAGAGGTTGGAATACAGCGTGGTCCGTTCGTCGGCGCTGGCGCCATCCACGCTGACGATGCCGAGTTGCGTATCCCACTGCCGCTGCGCGCGCCCGCGCACGTCGTCGAAGCTTTCTCCCGGCGCGATCTCCAGCGCCAGGCTGTGCCGCGCCTGCGCCACGCTGATCAGCGAGGTGGCGATGCGCAGGTTCACCACCTTCGTCTTCGTGGTGTCGAAGCCGAACCAGGCCGCCACGTGGTCGCGGCCCCCGCCGCGCAGCCGGCCGCTTTCGCGCACCGGCTGGTCGAGCACGCCGTAGAAGAACAGCCGGGTGGCGCCGGCGGAAAGGCGGCTTTTCACGTCGGACCAGCCGCTGAAGCTGCGCGTGGCCGGGTTCAACATGATGCCGCCGCGGTCGTCGCGGTTGTCGAACACCAGCTGCGAACGGTCGCCCGCGAAGGTGAAGCGGAACATCGCGGCGTGACCGGTCGGCGCGATCTCGGTGACGATGCCGTCATCGAACGCCACGCGGTAGGTGTGCGCGTGCGCGGTCTCGTTCGCGTGGCTGAAGCTCAGCGCGCGCGCCGCGCGGTTCGCGCTGGGCGCGCCATGCGCCACCGCGGCCGGCATCAGCTGGAAGGTCTGGCGGTCGCCCATCCACGGGCTCGGCTCGTGCGACAGCGCGAACGCCTCCAGCCGCGGGCGGTTGTCGGCGCCGTTGCGCTGCTGGTACTGATAGATCCAGTCGGAGCCGGCGTCGGTCACCGGCGTCCAGAAGTTGAAGCCGTGCGGCACGGCCACCGCGGGGAAGGCGTTGCCGCGCGAGAAGCGGGCGTTGGAGTTGCTGCCGCGGCGGGTGTCGACGAACTCGCTGGGGCGCCGGCGCGCATCGACGGGCACGGCACCGAGACGCAGCTCGTCCAGGTAACCCTCGAAGCTGGCGGCCGGGCCGTCGTGCATCAGCACGACGCGCTTGATCGTGCGCCCGGCGGCGACCGCGCCCACGTCGATCGCCAGGTAGTTCCACTGGTCCGGATACAGCGTGCGACCCTCGCCCTGCGCGCGCGCCGCGGCGCCGATGCGGTGCTGGTCGCGCGCGCCGCGGGTGGACAGCCGGCTGCCGTCGTCGAACAGCAGGTCCACCGCCACGTAGGTGGCCGGGTTGCGCAGGTCGCCCCCGTTCGACTGCGGGAAGATCAGGTACGACAGCTGCGTATCCGGCCGCACCGGCAGCTCCACCGCGTACAGCTCCGCCTGCTGCTGCCCGCCGCGGCTGCCGCGGTAGCGCAGCGAACGCTGTCCGGCGAAACCGACGCCCGGCTTGGCCGTCAATGCCGCCGCCTGACTGGGGCCGCCGGCCACCTCGACCGTGAATGCGGCGCCGGCCAGCGGCGGTGCCGGCGCCGGTTCGCCGCTTTCGAACGAACGCAGAAAGCTGGTGTCCGCGGCGCCGGCCGCAGGGCTCAGCAGCAGGCAGGCCAGGCAGAGGCCCAGGCATAGCCCGCCGGATGCAACCCGCCACGCCTCCCGTCCCGATCCGACCATGTCCGCCCCCGCCGTCCGCGATGATGGTGCGCATTCGTCCGTGGCACCCGCTCTCCAGGCGATCGTAGCGGTACTCAGCCCGCCGGCATGGCTGCGTCCGCCACCGCATTGAAGCGCGCGGCGATGTAGTCGTCGGTGTAGCTGGTCATGTCCCAGCCGCGGATGAAGCCGCAGTGGCCGCCGTAGGGCGCGATGTCCAGCTCGACGTTGGCGGGCAGTTCCAGCTTCTCGAAGCCGGCGACGGGAATCACCGGGTCATCCCTGGCGGTGAGGATGGTGGCGGGAATCTGCAGCGCCTGCATGGCGTCGCCGGCCACCGAATAGCCGTCCAGATACTGTTGCAGCGACTTGAAGTCGGTATGCCGCAGCACCAGCGACTCGGTCAGCCCGCGCAGGTGCTGCTTCAGTTCGGACATCTCGAAGTAGCGGTGCTGCGGGAATGCCTTCTGCTTGGCCAGCAGCGAGTGCCGCCACTTGCGCATGAAGTAGGCCTGGTAGAACCACGGCGCGGTTTCCTCCAGCGAGAACAGGCCTTCGCCGGGGTCGATGATCGGGCACACCGCCAGCGCGTAGCTGAGCGGAATGCCCACCCGCGAGGTCTGCATGGCCGCGCGCAGCGCGAAGTTGCCGCCCAGCGAGAAGCCGGCCAGCGCCATCGGCCGCGCGCTCCAGCGTGCGGCGATGTCGCCCAGCGCGTGCACCACCTCGTCGAGGCGGCAGGAGTGGAACAGCGCCTCGTTGAGCCCGTGGCTGTCGCCGTGGTCGCGGAAGTTCAGGCGGAACACGTCCCAGCCATCGGCGAGCAGGCGGCTGCCGGTCTGCAGCACGTAGGTGGAGTCCACGCTGCCTTCCCAGCCATGGAACAGCACGGCCAGGCCGCGCGGCTGCGGGCGGCTGCGCTGCGCGGTGTAGGCGCCGGTGAGGCGCACGCCGCCGCCGCCGTCGACCACCACCGCCTCGGCGCCCTGCAGCACGGCCTTCGCCGCGCGCGGCAGCAGCAGGCGGCGCACGCCGCTGGAGGACAGCATGGTCTGGATGTGGCCGCTGGTGAGCGGCCAGGGCGGGCGGAAATCCTTTCCGTACAGCAGGCTCATCCGGTGCGGTCTTCCAGCGCCGCGGCGATGCGCTCGCGCGACAGCTCGGCCATGCGCCGGCGCGCGTCCGGGCTGGCCGGTACCGGCGCCAGGAAATGCACCTCGGCGTCCAGCGCCGCCTCGCCCAGCATGCGCACGATGTTGCGCACGAAACTTTCGTGTTCGCGGAAGCCGGCGTCGAGCACGCGCCGCCCGCCGCGGGCGAAGCGCAGCGCGACCGGCTGCACCGGCACCTCGGCGTCCAGCGCCGCCTGGAAGATGCGCGCATGGAACACCTTCAGCACGCCGTGGTAGCCGGTGCCGCCTTCCGGGAACACCGCCACCGAGCGGCCCTCGCGCAGCCGCTCGACCATCGCCTGCATCACCGTGGACAACGAATGGTTGTTGCCGCGGCGATGGAAGATGGTGCCGCCGTTCCTGGCCAGCCAGCCGACCAGCGGCCAGCCGGCGATCTCCGCCTTGGCCACGAAGCAGGCCGCGCGCTGGCTGTGCAGCATCACGATGTCGATCCACGAGGTGTGGTTGGCCACGAACAGCACCGGGTCGCGCTGCACCTCGCCGAAGCGCACCGCACGCAGGCCGAGGATGCGCAGCAAACCGAGCGACCACCAGCGGATCATGCGGTGCGCGAACGGCTCACGGCCATCCTTCATCACCGCCCGCTGGTTCCAGCTGAGGATCAGCGCGCACAGCGCGACGCCCAGCACGAGGTGCAGCATCACCAGCGGCACCCGCCACAGGTAACGCAGCGGGCGCAGCGGGTCACGCTCGGATTCGGCCGTGGTGGTGGTGTCGATGCTCATCGGTCAGTTAGTTTAGCGTCAGTCGACTGCGGCCGCGGCGCGGCTCAGAGTTCGTGAAGAAAACCACGTCCTGTGGTTTTCTTCTGTCGCGAGTCCGGTACACGCCTGGACTCGCTCACATGAAACAGTCACGCGTGACTGTTTCATGCCCGGCCTTCGTGGCCGGTCTGAGAGGTTGAAGAATCAACCTATCAGCGCTCCAGCTGGGCCAACGGCAGCGAGGGCGAGCGCTTCACCGTGCGCAGCACGAAACTGGAATTGACATCGGCCACCCCCGCGGCGTTCAGCAGATGGTCGAGCAGGAAGCGCGAGAAGTCCTTCAGGTCGGCCACGTAGACGTGCAGCAGGTAGTCCATGTCGCCGGTCAGCGCGTGGCAGGCGACCACCTCGTCCCAGCCGTTGACGCAGGCCACGAAACCCTCGACCGCCGCGCTCTCGTGCTTCACCAGCTGCACCCGCACGAACGCCTGCAGGCCCAGCCCCACGGCCTGCGGGTCGACCTGGGCGGCGTAGCCGGTGATCACCTGGTCCCCCTCCAGCCGCTGCAGCCGGCGCAGGCAGGCCGAGGGCGACAGGCTGACCCGCTCGGCCAGCTCGGCGTTGGTGATGCGGCCCTCGCTCTGCAATACGGCCAGGATGCGCAGGTCGGTACGGTCGAGTGTCGTCATGCGCAATAAACCTCACATAATGCTTATATTCAGGCAAGAATAGTGCATTTCTTGCGTCAATCAATGCAACAAAACAACCCTGGTGCGGCGGAGCCGCCGTATGCTGTGGCTTGCCCCAGGCCGCACCGGAATCGAGTCCATGGACACGCCACGCAAAGTCGAACACCAGCAGACCGACCGCGGCTACATCCCGGTCTACGCCACCGGCGTGGTCGAACAGCCGTGGGCCAGCTACAGCCGCAGCGACCACGAGGTGTGGGACACCTTGTTCAAGCGCCAGCGCGAACTGCTGCCTGGGCGCGCCTGCCGGGAGTTCCTCGCCGGCGTGGAGCGCTTCGGCCTGGGCAACGGCGGCATCCCGAAGTTCGAGGACGTCACCCGCGTGCTGCGCAAGGCCACCGGCTGGGAGCTGGTGGCAGTGGAGGGCCTGCTGCCGGACGAGGTGTTCTTCGACCACCTGGCGCATCGCCGCTTCCCGGTGAGCTGGTGGATCAGGAAGCCCGAGCAGCTCGACTACCTGAGCGAGCCGGACCTGTTCCACGACCTGTTCGGCCACGTGCCGCTCTTGCTCAACCCGGTGTTCGCCGACTACATGCAGGCCTACGGCCGCGGCGGCATGAAGGCGTTCGGCATCGGCCCCGAGGCGCTGATGAACCTCACCCGCCTGTACTGGTACACGGTGGAGTTCGGCCTGATCCACACCGACGAAGGCATGCGCATCTACGGCGCCGGCATCGTCAGCTCCAAGGGCGAGTCGATCTACTGCCTCGATTCGCCCTCGCCGAACCGCATCGGCTTCGGCCTGGAGCGCGTGATGAGCACGCGCTACCGCATCGACACCTACCAGCAGACCTACTTTGTGATCGACAGTTTCGAGCAGCTGTTCGAGGCGACTCGCCCGGACTTCACGCCGATCTACGCGAAGCTCAAGGCCGAGCCCGCGCACGCCGCCGGCGACGTGCTGGACGGCGACCGCGTGTTCACCCGCGGCACGCGCGAAGGGTTTGCGACCGGCGCGGATACGTGATTGCGAGGCAAGTCACCGCACGCCACGCATCATCCTGAAGAAAGCCGGAATCTCTCGGCATCAGATGCGGACGTAGGCGTTTCGCTCGATGACATCCGCGATGTCCGCTTCGGGTCGGAAGCGGACCCATGGAGTGGTTATTGCTGTTTGTCGGTGACTTTCAAGTACGTAAAGGCTTGCTGATACCGGTCACCCTCGACACATGGGTCAACCCGTACCCGATTCATGGCTTAATCCAAACTGGGCTCCTGCCAGGCCACCGTTCACGCTGTCTCAGTTCGCAGCCTGAGAACGTCGGCCCTGGTGATGATCCGCGTCGATGCGGCGGGGTCGTCCATCAGTCGTTCGGCTTGATGCTCGATCGTCTGCTCGAAGACCGTGCGGCCGAGGCGGCCGTTTCCGAAATCGTCGTCGCGACTGGCGTACATCTGCGCAACCGGGGTCATGAGCTGGCTTGCGTAGCTTGGCCCGCCGGCCAGTGTTGCTCGAACTGCATCGGGCTGACGTAGTTCAAGGTGGAGTGCAATCGGGACTGGCCGTACCGGAGCAGCCAAGCGAGCGTTTCATCCTTGGCATGGCGACGGGTGAGGAAGCGCTGGCCGTGCAGTCGCTCCACCTTCAGCGAACCGAACAGCGTTTCGCTGCAGGCATTGTCCCAGCAGTTGCCGCGCCGGCTCATCGACGCGGCGATGCCGTAGTCCGCGAGCACCGCCCTGAAATCTGCAGGTCGTGGTTGCTGTCGGTGGCGACCTTGAACCGCTTCCTGCCCTTGGCCCGAATGCCGTGCTGGGCGGGCCAGCTTCGGCCATCCTCTAAACTCCCCCCGCCGCGCCAGCTGAACTTCCCTTCAAGTCATCTACAAGGACGTCATGGGTTCTATTAGTTGACTAGTCAACTTAACAATGCGAGAATACCTACATGCCATCGCTGACCAAACAAGCGTCTCCCCTTTACCTGCAGCTCGCCAACGATTTGCGCGAGGGCATCCTGTCGGGCCGCTGGAATCCCGGCGATACATTGCCGAGTGAACCGGAACTGTGTCGTCTGTACGGCATTAGCCGCGGCACGGTGGTACGCGCTGTCGAAATGTTGATTCAGGAAGGTCTCGTTCAGCGCCGCCAAGGCGCTGGCACGTACGTTTCGCGCCCTGCCCTGCATCGCCAGCCCGGTCTGCTCGCGAGCTTTTCCGAAACCGTGCGACAGCATGGCCGCAAGCCCTCCCACAAGCTTTTGAAGCGCAACGATTTGACGCGCGAGCAAGCCTTGCAATACGGCTGCACTACCGCGGCGGTGCAACTCCTGCGCTTGCGCTTTGTCGATGGCACACCATGGTCGATCCACAACAGCATCCTGCCGATGCGCATCGCGAGTCGCTTGAAGGCGCTCGCTCCGGAAAACGCCGAGGAATTGCGCGCGCCGGACTTTTCCCTCTATCGCGCCTACACCGAAGCCGGCATTCCGGTCGATCATGCCGAGGAGATCCTGCACGCGCGCGCGGCTACGGCGCAGGAAGCTCGCCTGCTCAAGCTACCGGCTCGTGCCGTATTGATGACGCTGCATCGCAAGAGCTACGACGCCGACAGTGGCCTGCTTGAAATAGTCGAATCCGATTATGCAGGCGAGAGCTACAGCTACACGGTCAGCCTCGCAGTTCCGCAAGCCGGACGCTCAAGCCGGGCCAAGTTGCAACGGCTCGGCTGGAAGATTTCCTGAGATCTAGGGGGAAATCACCATGTCGGGGACATCGAACGCAATCGATCCTAGCGCAGGCGAGGTCGCCCTCGTCCTGGTCGACGTACAGAACGCATTTTTCCATCCTGACGGCGAGAACTTCTATCCAGAAGCGCAACACATCCTGCCGCAACTTGCCATCCTGCTTGATGCAGCACGAAGCGGCGGCCGCCTGATCGTCCACGTCGCCGACGTGCACCGACCGGGACTCGCCGACTTCGAGTCGCACAAGCTGCCAGCGCATGGACAAGGCGATTCCTTCAATGCGCAGTATTTCACCGGGTTCGGCCCGCCTTCGGACGGTGCTCCACGCGAAATCGGCCTGATCAAGCGTCGCTTCAGCGCGTTCTTCAGCACCGATCTCGACTTGCTCCTTCGCGAAAACGGGGTGCGCCGCCTCATTGTCGCCGGAGTCAAGACCAACGTCTGCGTGCGCGCGACGATCCAGGACGGTTTCGGCCTTGGCTATCGCTGCCTGCTTGTCGGCGATGCCACCAACTCCAACCGCGCCGAACTCGCCGCCGCCGCCCGCGAGGATATTCGTCGCTACATGGGCTGGCTATCGTCGACCGACGACGCTTGCAAGGTGCTCTTATGACCCGCATCGCCGTGCTCGGCTACGCCTGCCTCGACTACGCCGCGAGCGTTGACGGCGATGTCCGCTGGGGTTGGACCAGCCGTATCAGCAGCCGTCCGCACGATGAGTGGCCGCGGCCCGGCGGGTGCTCGTTCTATGTCGCGCGTCCGCTTGCACAAGCCGGCTTCGGCGTCGATATCGTCACCTGGACCGGCGACGACGCCATGGGAAATCTCTATGCCGACCATTGCCATCGCCATGGCATCGGCACGCAGGGTATCGATGCCTCAACCGGAGCCACGACGCCGGTTTCCATGTTGCTCTATAAGGACGACGGCCGCTGCGCATGCCTGATCGATTTCGGCTCGGCGGGCAGCGCCACGACGTCGACACAGGAAGACCTGATCCGCAAGGCCGATATGGTCGTGGTTACCGTCGGCCCCGCCGCCTGTGGATTGCGCGCGCTCGACATCGCGCGTGACGACGCTCTCATCGTATGGGTCGCGAAGAACGATCCAATCTCATTTCCGCCCGAACTGCGCACACGGCTCGGGCAACGCGCACGTTACGTATTCTGCAACGGTGACGAACGCACCTGGATCGACGACGCCACAGTCGATGCCGATGCCGAACAAATCGTTGTCGAGACGCGCGGCGCCGAACCAATCCACATCCGCAGCCGCGGCACCACGATGCATATCCCCGTCACCCCGTTGCAAGTGGGTGATGCAACGGGAGCCGGCGATACGCTGGCCGGCGCGACGCTCGCCGCCCTGCTCGGCGGCGAGACGGATCCCGTCGCCGCCGTGCGGTCCGGCGCGCTCGCTTCGTCCGAACTGCTGCGCCGGCGTACCTAAGTTCTGCAAATTACGAGAGTCATATTCGATGAAACGCGCCTGGTATCTCGGTATTAATTCTGGCCAAGTGGCTCCGCGAGCCGTACTGCTCGGCGACCCCGGTCGCATTGATCGCCTGGCCAACCTGCTCACCGACGTCCAATGGCTCGGCGAAAACCGCATGTTGCGCACGATCACCGGAACGTGGAACGGCACCCGCATCACCGCCGCCACCTTCGGCATGGGCGCACCGATCGCAACCATCGTCCTGCACGAACTGTTCGATCTCGGCGTGCGCAGCTTCCTGCGCATGGGCACCGCCATGACCTTGCCGCCAATCCGGCTTGGCGATTTTGTCGTCGGCGCCGACGCGCTCTGCCGCGAAGGCACCTCACAGGTGTATGCGGGGCCATGTGATCGCGCTATGGCGGACGTCGACCTGCGCGCGAACCTGGAGAGCACGCTCGCATCGAGCGGCCGGACTTGGCATCAGGTACGTTTCGCCAGCTACGACGGCTTCTATCGGGACATGTTCGCGCTTGATCCCGCCGATACCGCACGCGTTGAGGAGACGCGCGCCACGCTCATCGCCCAGGGTGTCCACGCGATCGACATGGAGAGTTCTGCACTGTTCGCCGCTGCTGCGGCGCTACGCGCCCGCGTCGGCACGCTCTGCGTGGCAAGCGTCGACAGCCTGACCCGGGACAAGCTGGGTGCGGAAACGATGCTTGCCCGCGAAAGCGAGCTGTTCCGTTTCGGCCTGGACGCGCTCGTGCGCACTCCGGCCACCATCGAGGAAACCCACGCATGAGCATCGTTCGCGACTATCACCAGCTTCTTTCCCGTCGCCTCGAACATATCTTCGATACGCAAGCGGCAGCGATCGATGCCGCAGCCGAAATCTGCGCCGACACGATCGCCCGCGACCGTCTCGTGTTCACGTTCGGCACCGGGCACGGTGCGTTCGCCGCGCTTGAGATGTTTCCGCGTACCGGTACCGTCGTCGGTTTTCGCCCCATCGTCGAAAGCACGATGATCTCGTTCCACCACGTACTCGGCGACATGGGGGCGCGCCAATACCGCTTCATCCACGCGCAGGAGGGCTACGGCGACGCGATTCTCTCCGCGCACCAGATCGAGTCCGATGACAGCATGCTGATCTTCTCGCATTCGGGCCTCAACGCGGTGACTCTCGATATCGCGCTAGGCGCCAAACGCCGCGGGCTGCGCGTCATCGGCGTGACCAGCGTGCCGCATTCGTCGTCAACCCCCTCGCGCCATTCCAGCGGCAAGCACCTCTACGAAATCGCCGACGTCGTGATCGATACCGGTGTGCCGAGGGGCGACGCGGCGCTCGAGGTCGAAGGCGTCGCCGGCCGCACCGGCGCCACCTCGACGAGCCTCGCGATCGCGATCGGCCAGGCGATCAATGCGGCGACGGTCGAGAAGCTCGCCGCGCGCGGGGCCAAGCCGATGCTCATGGTCAATCCCAACACGACCGAAAAAGCCGCGGCCGATCGCCAGAACGATCTCAACTACGCCGAGCTGTGGCGCCGGCTCTCGATGCGGACAATGTGAGTCGCACATGGAAACCACTCTATTTTACGACGGCAAGTGGCATGCGCCGCTGAATAATAACTGGTTCGAAGTACGCGATCCGGCCACCGGCGACCTCATCGGCCGGACCGCACTGGCCGATGCCGCTGACGTCGACCGTGCAGTCGCCGCCGCCAAACGGGCACTGCCTGCATGGGCAGGCATGCCGGCCGATGCGAGAGCGGCGATCCTGCACGATGCCGCCAACCGAATCGAAGCCGAAGGCGACGAAATTGCCCGCCTATTGACCCTCGAACAGGGCAAACCCGTTCCCGATGCGCGCAAGGAAGTCGATTTCGGGCTCAAGGTATTGCGCTACTACGCCGAGGAAGGCCGTCGCCTCGGCGGCGAACTGCGTCCGACCGCGGACCTCGACGTCAAAACCGTGGTCTCGCGTCAGCCTATCGGCGTCACTGCCGGCATCGTGCCGTGGAACTATCCGGTCGATTTGTATTGCTGGAAGATCGCGCCCGCGCTCGCCACGGGCTGCCCGATCGTCATCAAGCCACCCCACGAAACGCCGTTCGCGATCGCTCGCCTCGTCGATTGCTTCCACGCTGCGGGGCTGCCGGCCGGCGTTCTCGCCAACCTGCCGGGCACGGGCCCCAGCGCCGGCGCGGCATTGTCGGCGCACCCGGACATTGCAGCGATTTCCGCGACGGCTTCGGTCGCTGCCGGGCAGGATATCGCCCGCCGCGCGGCGGGCAACCTGAAACGCGTGGTCCTTGAACTGGGCGGCCATGCACCATTCATCGTGCTCGCCGACGCCGACATCGAAGCCGCCGCCGCCGCCGCCGTGCGCCGTTCGTTTTCGAACATGGGCCAGATCTGTATCGCGGTCAATCGCATCCTCGTCGACCAGCGCGTACACCGCCGCTTCGTGGACGCCCTGGTGGCGCTGACCGAGTCGATCAAGCTCGGCCCCGGCAGCGAGCCCGGCGTCGCCTACGGACCTACGCTCAACGCCGGCGTGATCAGCCGCACGCGGGAGCATCTCGACGATGCCCTCAGCAAGGGCGGCAAGCTCGTCGCCGGCGGCCACGCGCCCAAAGATGCGGCACTCCGCGGAGGCCATTTTTTCCGCCCCACGCTGATCGACGATGCGCCACTCGACAGCCTGCCGATGAACGCCGAGACGTTCGGCCCACTCACCGCGATCCGTGCCTTCTCGACCCAGAACGACATGCTCGAACTAGCCAACGGCCTGCCATTCGGCCTTGCCGCGTACCTCTATACCAACGATCTCGAGCGCGGCTGGGCACTCGCCGAGCGCCTCGAGTTCGGCATGATCGGCGTCAACGTCAACGACACCTCCGAGCTGCAGGCGCCGTTCGGCGGCTGGAAACTATCGGGCATGGGGCGCGAACTCGGTCGCGAAGGACTCGACGCCTACCTGCAAACCAAGGCGATCCGCATGCGGGTGCGGCGCGTCTGACAGGTTCGAAACCGGCATCTGGCCAACGAATACGATGCCACTTGACTAGTCAACCAGTCATATATACATTGTCATCATGTAGAAATAACTTACCCTCTTGCGCTCGCGAGGGGAATTCCAAGTCAGCATTGCTCGGGAGAGTGCTTGTGAACCATTCCGTCAGCAGTTTTCTTGCCCTCCTCGCCACCACTGCCCTCGTCGGTGCGTCGCCCGCCTACGCAGCCAACGAGTCCGATGCAGCGCAGCCCACCAAAACCACGGTGCCGCCGGCAAAGAAGAAGGCCGAGACACCTAATAAACCCGCCAAGAACATTGCGGAGCTGCAGGCAGTCACCGTCACCGCCGAACACCGGGCGGTCTCGATCAACGACACGGGCATCACGATCGACGCCTTCGTCGGCTCGGACCTGCGCGAAATGGGCGCGACCAAGCTCACCGACATTGCCCGCTACTCGCCTGGCATCAACATGCACGGCCCGTTCGGCGAGAACGGCTATCCCGAGATCACGATCCGCGGCATGAACGCGGACAACTTCACCGAACTGTCGCCGCAGTCGGTCGGCGTCTACGCCGACGGCGTCTACTTGTCCTCGCCGCCACTGCTCGGCCTGCGCATGTTCGACCTCGACCGCGTCGAGGTGCTCAAGGGCCCTCAAGGCACGCTGTACGGACGAAACACGATCGGCGGTGCGATGAACCTCATCTCGGTACGGCCGACGTTCTATCCCGATGGCTATTTCACCGTCGACTACGGCAGTTATCAATATGCCGCCGCGGAAGGCGCGATCGGTGGGCCGTTGTCCGACAAGGTTGCCTACCGCTTGTCCACGCGCCTCGTGCGCCAATGGAGCGGGCCGTTCAGCAACAGCGCGGACGGCACTAAGACGGGCCAGTTACGCCAGGCGTATTGGCGCGCGCAGGTACTCTGGAACCCCACCGATGCCTTGTCGGTGCTGGTCAACTTTCACGGTGGTACGGACCGCTCCGACACGTGGCCATTTTCGCAGGTCGCCGCGCTCGTGCCGCCGGGCCAGGCAAATGCGGGCCAGATCTGTCCCGCCTTTCTCGCCGGCAATATCGGCCTGGCAAATGCACAATGTGTTGACGTCAGCGGCTACCACAACACCAGCAACGACCCATACCGGAATCCGCTGAGCCTGCACGGCCGCAATCACGACAAGAGCGCAGGCTTCTCCACTGAGATCAATTGGGATCTCGACGCAGTCAAGCTGACCTCGGTCACCGGCTACGACTGGATGACGCGGCGTGCCGGCTACGACGAAGACGCCGGCCCCAACAACATCATCGACACGGTGCGCGGTAGCGACATCAACCAGTTCTCCGAAGAACTGCGCCTCGCCTCGAATACAAAAGAGCGGCTCAACTGGATGACGGGCCTCTACTATTCGCACGATCGTCTCTCCGGCAATCCGATCTTCGTCTCCGATTTCACGCGCTGGTTCGGCGCATCGATCGCGGACTACTCGACCCTGCGCACCTCGACGTGGGGCGCATTCGGCCAGATCGACTACGCCCTCACCGACAAACTCAAGCTCACCGCGGGGCTGCGCGATAGCGGCGTGCGCCGCCAGTACGATTACCGCGAGATCTTCACGCCCAACGGCGGCGCGGCGCTCACGTCGTTCGCCGGCACCAGCCGCATGGACCAGAGCCAGTTGTCGGGCAAGCTCGGGCTCGACTACAAGCCGAACAAGAATCTGCTCCTGTATGCCAACGTGTCGCGCGGCTTCAACGCCGGCACCTACAGCGCCTACTTCATCTCCAATCCGCAGTCGCTCGAACCGACGAAATCCGAAACCGCGGTCACCTATGAAGGTGGCTTCAAACTCACCGCGCTGCAAAAGCGCGTGCAGCTCAACGGCGCGATCTACTACAACGACTGGAAAGGTATCCAGCTCACTGCTGTGGAGAACCGCACCGGCGTCAATGCGCCGTACCTGACCAACGGCAAAGGCGCCGACATCTACGGCGGCGAACTCGAACTGATCGCCCGCCCGACGCCGTTCTGGGACGTCACCCTCGGCGGCGCCTACCTGCACACCGAACTGCGCGACCTGTTCGTGCAGGACCTCTTCGGCAACATTGTCAATATCAAGGGACGCCCGCTCGCCAACTCGCCGACCCGGCAATTCAACGCGAGCACACGCTATCGTTGGGATATCTCGGGCGACTACCAGCTGGTGCCCCAAATGGACGTGAAATGGGAAGATACGATCTACCGCGACCTTCTCGGTACGCGCGCGTTGATCTCGCCTCCTCACATGACTGCCAACGCCAGTGTCACGCTCGACAACGGCCCCGGCAAGTGGCACGTGCAGTTGTGGGTGCATAACCTCACCGACCGTCGTTACGTCACCGAGGCCTATCAGGTGGTCAGTGCGGGCATTGCCGGTCTTGACTGGAGCATGCCGCGCACCTTCGGCGTCAGCTTCGGCATGGACCTGTGAGCCAGACGCATTCCACCCCGGCAACGGCGCCCGATCGTGCCGCGATCGGCGCGGCGATCGCCCTGTTCACCGCCGGCGGCCTGTTCTGGGCGTTCCTGCCATTTTTCATCGGCCTGCAAGAAGATCGTGGCGGGCTCTCCGCCACACAGGCCGGTGCACTCGGTTCGGCCTACCTCGCCGGCTTCACCATAGCCGGGCTCGCCGCGCCTTGGTGGAGCACGCGCATGTCGCCGCGAGGGGTAGTCGCGGCTGGCGTGCTGCTCGTATGGTTGGGGCTGGCGAGCCTCGCCCGCGGCATCGGCTACCCCCCTGCGCTGGCGGCATGCTCAGGCATCGGCCTTGCACTTGGCGCATTCTGGGTGGTCGCCTATCGCGTCTTCGGTGCCACGCCGAATGCGGAACGCGTGTTCGCCCTGGCCATCGCGATCGGCTATCCGATGCTTGCCGCCATAACCTTCGTCATTGGCCATCTCGTGCTGCCGCAGGGCGGCCTCTTCGGCATGACGACGGCCATCGCCTTGCTGATCGGCCTGCTGGCCGCCGCTGCGGTAAAGCTTCCCGCGAGGCTCGACAACACTGCGGCCACGACCCACACCGGCACGGGTGACGAAAAACGCCTGCCGCTTGCCTGCGGTCTGGCGGCCATCGCCCTTTTCAGCTTGGCCTTCGCCGCGGTCTGGGCTTTCGCCGAGCGCATCGGCACGCAAGCCGGCTTCGCCGGCCCGACCGTTGCCTCGGTGCTCTCCTCCAATCTCCTTTTCACCGGCCTCGGTTCGGTTGGCATCGCCCTGTTCGGCAAACACTTCGGTCGCTGGCAGGTCCTGGTCGCAAGTTACGTCCTGCTCGCGGTGTGCATGGCCGCGCTCGGCCATGCCGGCACGATCGCGTGGTTCGCCTTCGTCATCGCCGGCCTCGGCTTCGGCGTCGGCACGGGCCTGCCGCATCAAATGGCGATCGTCAGCCAATGCGACGTGCGTGGCCGCTTCGTCGCGTTGATCGCGGCAATGCAGGGACTCGGTACCGCGCTCGGCCCACTCGTCGGAGGTGCCGCATTTCAGGTATCCGGCACCACTGCGCTCGGCATCGTTGGCGCGGTGGCGTTGGCAGCGAGCTTCGTCCTGCTCCTCGTTGCGGATCGGTAAATTCGAGACATACAGCGATACTCGCCCGGAGTCCATCATGTCCACCGCACCGCTCGCCGGTCTGCGCGTCGTCGAGCTGGCCCGCATTCTCGCCGGCCCCTGGCTCGGCCAGACGCTCGCCGACCTCGGCGCCGAGGTGATCAAGGTCGAAAGCCCCGCCGGCGACGACACCCGCACTTGGGGGCCGCCGTTCATCGAGTGCGGCGGCGAGAAGACCGCTGCGTACTTCCATGCCTGCAATCGCGGCAAGCGCTCGATCGTCGCCGACTTTGCCAGCGAGAAAGGCCTCGAAACCGTGCGCCAGCTCGCCGCGACAGCCGATGTGCTGATCGAGAACTTCAAGGTCGGGGGACTGACGAAGTACGGCCTCGATTACGCCAGCCTCGCGACGCTCAATCCACGTCTGATCTACTGCTCGATCACCGGTTTCGGCCAGACCGGACCGTATGCGTCGCTCGCCGGCTACGACTTCATGATCCAAGGACTTTCCGGAATCATGGATTTGACCGGCGACCCGGCTGGCGAGCCGCAGAAGATCGGCGTCGCCTTTGCCGATATCTTCACTGGCCTCTATGGCGTCGTCGCCGTGCAGGCCGCGCTGCTGGCGCGCGAAAAGACCGGCCGCGGACAGCACATCGACATGGCCCTGCTCGACTGCATGACCGGCGTGCTCGCCAATCAGGCGATGAACTACCTGGCCTCCGGCACAACGCCGCATCGCCTCGGCAACGTGCATCCGAACATCGCGCCCTACCAGACTCTCCCCGTCGCCGACGGCCACATCATCGTCGCCGCCGGCAACGATGCGCAGTTCGTGCGGCTGTGCCGCATCCTCGATCTTGCGGCGCTGGCGGAGGATGCGCGGTTCACGACCAATGCTTTGCGCGTTCAGCATCGCGAGGAACTCGCCGGCCTGCTCGCGGTTTCGACCCGCCAGCGCAGCCGTGCCGACTTACTCGCTGCGCTCGACGCGGCCGGCGTGCCGGCAGGTCCGATCAACAGCGTCGCCGACGTATTCGCCGATCCGCAATTCCGCGCGCGCGAAATGCTCGTGGAGAACGACGGCATTCCCGGACTGCGCACGCCGATTCGCATGTCGGACAGCGCGCTCACCACGAACCGTCGCTCACCGCGCCTCGACGAACACGGGGCGGAAATTCTCGCCGAGCTGGCAAGCCGGTCCTGATTCGAATTTTTCTTCGGAGCTCTTTCATGGCCAACACCGAATTCCTTTCCATGCTCGACGACCCAGGCTTGCTGCGCGAAGCGAACTTCATCGGTGGCGAGTGGATCCCCGTGGGTCCGGGCCCGGCGATCGAGGTCACCGATCCGGCGACAGGCGCGTTGCTCGGTTGTGTACCCGACTTCGGCGCGGCCGAAACCGCCCGCGCCATCGAAGCTGCGGCGCGCGCCTTGCCCGCATGGCGCGCGCTGACCGCCAAGGCTCGCGCACAGCCGCTGCGGCGGCTGTTCGAACTCATGCTCGCGCACCAGGAGGATCTCGCGCGCATACTTACCGCCGAGCAGGGCAAGCCGCTGGCCGAGAGCCGTAGCGAAATCGCCTACGCGGCAAGCTTCATCGAATGGTTCGCCGAGGAAGGCAAGCGTGTCTACGGCGACGTGATTCCGCCGGACCGCGCCGGCCGCCGCATTCTCGTGCGGAAGGAGCCGATCGGCGTATTCGGCACGATCACGCCGTGGAACTTCCCGGTGGCGATGATCACGCGCAAGGCAGGCCCCGGCTGGGCGGCCGGCTGCACCGGCGTGCTGCGCCCCGCAAGCCAGACACCCTTTTCCGCACTCGCGATCGCCGTACTCGCCGAACGCGCCGGCCTGCCGGCGGGCGTGTGCAACGTGATCACCGGATCGGGCCGTGCAATCGGCGGCGAACTCACAGCCCACCCTCTCGTGCGCAAACTCTCGTTCACCGGCAGCACCGAGGTCGGCGCAGAACTGCTCGCGCGCTGCGCGCCAGGCATAAAGAAGGCGAGCATGGAGCTCGGCGGCAATGCACCGTTCATCGTCTTCGACGATGCCGACCTCGATGCCGCAGTCGCCGGCGCTCTGACCTGCAAATACCGCAATGCGGGACAGACCTGCGTTTGCGCGAATCGCATTCTTCTCCAGGACGGCATCTATGACGCGTTCGAGGAAAAGTTTGCACATGCCGTCGCCACGCTCAAGGTCGGCAACGGCTTCGACACCGGCGTCACGCTCGGCCCACTGATCGACGCCGCGGCGGTCGCGAAAACCGAAGACCACATCGCCGACGCCCTCGCCCACGGCGCGCGACTTGTCAGCGGCGGAAAGCGGCACGCGCTTGGCGGCAATTTCTTCTCACCGACCGTACTTGCCGATGTGCCGACGCAGGCGAAAATTTTTCGCGAAGAAACCTTCGGCCCCGTTGCCCCGCTGTTCCGCTTCCGCGACGAGGCCGAGGCGATCCGTCTCGCCAACGACACCGAGTTCGGCCTCGCCGCGTATTTCTACAGCCGCGACATTAATCGCGTCATGCGCGTCGCCGAAGCACTCGAGTACGGCATGGTCGGCATCAACGAGGCGATCATCTCGACCGAAGTGGCGCCGTTTGGCGGCGTGAAGACGTCCGGGCTCGGCCGCGAAGGCTCGAAGTACGGCATCGACGACTATCTCGAGATCAAGTACCTGTGCTTCGGCGGCGTCGATACCTGACCCCGAACTTCGCCGCTACGTGCGCAGCCGGCGGAGTACCGATCCTTTCATTTTTTGCCGAATCTGGAGCCCGTATGCCCGCCGTCGCACTCGATCCTGCCGATCTTTATGACGTCCGCTCGCTGCTCAGCGAAGAGGAGCGCATGGTGCAGGACGCCGTGGCGCGCTTCACCGACGAGCGCGTGCTGCCCATCATCGGCGACTGCTTCGACCAGGCGCGCTTTCCAACGGAGCTCATCCCTGAGATGGCCGAACTCGGCCTGCTTGGTTCCTCACTGCCGACCGAGTACGGTTGCGCCGGCATGAACGCGGTCAGCTACGGCCTCGTCTGTCAGGAACTCGAGCGCGGCGATTCCGGCATTCGCAGCTTTGCCTCCGTGCAGTCCTCGTTGTGCATGTATCCGATCTACGCCTACGGCGGCGAGGAACATCGCCGTGAATGGTTGCCGCAGATGGCGGCCGGCAAGGTGATCGGCTGCTTCGCTCTGACCGAGCCGCACGGCGGCTCGGACCCGGCGAACATGAAGACGCACGCGAAAAAGGACGGCGGCGACTGGGTCATCAACGGCGCCAAGATGTGGATCACCAACGGCAACCTCGCCCAGATCGCGATTGTCTGGGCGCAGACCGAGGATGGCATCCAGGGCTTTATCGTGCCGACCAACAGCAAGGGTTTCGCCGCGCAGGAAGTGCACAAGAAGATGAGCCTGCGCGCCTCGGTAACCAGCGGCCTGTTCTTCGACAACGTGCGCGTGCCGGATGCGAACCGCCTGCCGAACGTGAAGGGCCTGAAGGGTCCGCTCGGCTGTCTCACCCAAGCGCGCTATGGCATCACCTGGGGTCCAATTGGAGCGGCGATCGCCTGCTTCGGCGAGACGACCGAATACGCCAAGCAGCGCGTGCTGTTCGAGCGCCCGATCGCAGCGACGCAGGCGGTGCAGATCAAGCTCGCCGACATGGCGCGGCGGATCACGCTGGCGCAATTGCTCTCGCTGCAACTCGGCCGCCTCAAGGACGCAGGCAACATGCAGCCGACCCAGGTATCGCTCGCAAAATGGAACAACTGCCGCATGGCGATCGACATCGCGCGCGAATGCCGCGACATCCTCGGCGGTGCCGGCATCACCACCGAGCATTGCCCGATCCGCCACGCGCTCAACCTCGAATCCGTGATCACCTACGAAGGCACCGAGACCGTGCACCAACTCGTGGTCGGGCGCGAGGTGACAGGAATCAACGCGTTCTGACTAAGAGAACCTGCGCAACCCGCAAGCGCCCAGCTTGCCGGCATCCGGCCATCGGGTGATACACACTCTCGGGTCTGTCCCGGGAAAGTCCGCCACCAGCGAGGTCCACAGGCGGATCGATGAGCTGCCGATGAACAGCACCGCGCCCGGCGCCGGCGGATGCGCCCACTCCGCGGCCTGGAACGCGGCGATCTCGGCGTTCCACGACGCGTGGTCGTTCTCGCAGCTGTCGCGCGCCGCCGTCAGCAGCGGCCACGGCAGCAGGATCAGCAGCAGCATGCGCAGGGTCTTCAGCGGCTCGCCTCCTCGACCGGGTCTGAGCCCTGACTAGCGCGACCGCGCCAGCTCCGACACTGCCAGCACCTGCGTAATGCACATGCCGTCCCAGCGATAGACCAGGTGCTGCGCCTGTACGCACGGCGCCACCACGTCGGGGCGGAAGGCGGCCAAACATTCGCCGCCCGGATCGCGCGCGCTGTCGTAGACGATGCCGTTGGAACTGGCCTCGCGCAGCGAGCGCGCCAGCTTTACGCTGGCCGTATAGACGTCCGCATCATGTTCGGCCTTCCAGCCGCCGCGGATGTCGTGCAGCTTGCTGTCGACGCGGGTGCGGTAGCAGCGCATCTGGATGTCGCAGCCCGGCTCGGCGGTGGCGGCGAGGAAGCGCTGGCGGTGGTAGACGGTTTCCTCCACCGCGGTAGCGACGCTGTGCGCGGCATAGAACACGCCCCAGCTGCCGTCGGAGAAGCGGCTGCCTTCGGGGTTGAGATGGGTGAACGCGGCCATCACTGGTGTCGAACCCGGCCCGCTGAGACGGTGCTCTTTCGGAACCAGCGCCAGTGCGCCGGCCTCCTCGCGCAGGCGCGGATTGGTCAGCGCCTCGATCGCGAACACCGCGTCGAGGTCGGCCGGGTCGGCGATGCGGTCGTACACGCCGACTGGCGGGAAGCGGCTGGGTACGATGCGGTACGCCTGATTCCAGCGGATGCGTTTGACGGGCGGCGGAGGCATCGGATCTCCATGGACTGCCTGTAGGAGCGCACCCTGTGCGCGATGCTCTTCGCGTTGGGCACGGAGCAAAAGCGTCGCGCACAGGGTGCGCTCCTACAGGGGGTAGCGCGGCATCGCGGGGAATGTATCGCGGACTGCGATCAACCGCGCTGCGCATCCAGATACTGCCGCACCACGTACAGGTCGGCGACGTTGCCGGACAGCATGCGCTCCAGCGCGGAATGGCCGCCGAACAACGACGCCGTGTTCGGCTTGTGCAGCCAGGCGTCGGCCTGGGCCGGGTCGGGGAACAGGATCTGCAGCGATTTCCAAATGCCGAGCAGGTAACTGATGCGCTCCAGCGTGTCGCGCCCCAGGGCGCCGCCCTGCCGGCGCTTCCACTTGTAGAAGGTCGACTCCGGCGGGTCGCCGAGCAGTTTGCGCTGATCGGCGATGCGCAGCTTCCAGTGTTCGGCGAGCCGGAAGAACGCGCGCAGCGCCGGGTCGGCGAGCGTGTCCGGCGGCGCGTAGCGGGGCGCGGCTTCGGCGATGCGGGTCGGGTGGGCAATCATGGCGAAACTCTCTCCATGAAGTTTATTTACACAATACTACACACGTAAAGCAAAAGCCAACGAGCCGCCCCGGACTCAATGCCCCGCGGCGCCCTTTGCCTTCGCGCAGTCGCAGCCGTAATCCGGTTCTGGGCCGCCCTCGGCGATGAAGCGGTCGATGCGCTGCTGCAGCACCGGCAACGGCACCGAACCCAGCTGCAGCACAGTGTCGTGGAAGTGGCGCAGGTCGAACTTCGCGCCCAGCGCCTGCTCCGCCTTCGTGCGCAGCTCGCGGAGCTTCAGGTAACCCAGCTCGTACGACAGCGCCTGCCCCGGCCAGCTGATGTAGCGGTCCACCTCGTTGGCGATCTCGCGCGCGGACAGCGCCGTGTTTTCGGTCAGGTAGTCGATCGCCTGCTGGCGGGTCCAGCCGAGGTGGTGGACCCCGGTATCGACCACCAGCCGGCAGGCGCGCCACATCTGGTAGGTGAGGTAGCCGAAGCGCTCGTACGGCGTGTGGTAGATGCCCATTTCGTTGCCGAGGTATTCCGAGTACAGCCCCCAGCCCTCGCCGTAGGCGGAGATGTAGCTGTTGCGGCGGAACGCCGGCTGGTCGTGCTGCTCCTCGGCCAGTTCCAGCTGCAGCGCGTGGCCGGGGTAGCTCTCGTGCAGGGTCAGTGCCGGCACGTTGAACAGCGGCCGCGACTTCAGGTCGTAGGTGTTGACCAGGTAGGCGTCGGCGCCGCCGCGGCCGGAGGTGTAGTACGGCGCGATGTCGGCCGGCACCGGCTTGATGGTGAAGTGCGCGCGCGGCAGGCGGCCGAAGTAGCGCGGCATCTGGCCGTCCACCTGCTTGGCCACCCAGGCGCTGCGCATCAGCAGTTCGTCCGGCGTCTTGGCGTAGAACTGCGGGTCGGTGCGCAGGAACTTCAGGAACTCGGCGAAGCTGCCCTTGAAGCCGGTGTCGCCCATCACCTCCAGCATCTGCGCGTGGATCTTCGCCACCTGGTCGAGGCCGATCCGGTGGATCTGGCCCGGGTCGAGATCGAGCGTGGTGTACTCGCGGATCTGCTGGCGGTAGAACGCCTTGCCGTCCGGCAGCGCCTCGGCCGCCAGCGTGCTGCGCGCCTGCGGCACGTATTCGCTGCGGAAGAACTCCAGCAGCTTCGCGTAGGCGGGGATCACCTCGTCGCGGACCCGCCGCAGCGCGCGGCCCTGCAGCGCCTGCGCGCGGTCGGCCGGGATCGACGCCGGCAGCTGCCTGAACGGTTCATAGAAGCTGCTCCGGGTCGGGTCCTTCAGTTCGGCCACGGCGGCGATCGACGCGTCGCGCCCGTCCAGCACCGCCCGCGGCACGCTGAAGCCGCGCTTGAGGCCGGCGCGCATGTTCGCGATCTGCTGGTCGAAGTAGGCCGGGACCTGGCCGAGCCGGTCGAGGTAGCGGTCGTAGTCGTCGGCCGTGCGCAGGCGGTCGCCGCCCAGCACGTAGCCGAGGTCGGACCAGAACGCGGAGTCGCTGTTGAACGGCATCTGCCAGGCCTTGAACTTCTGCCCGGCGACGAAGTTGCCGATCTGCTCGCGGTAGATCGCGTAGTTCACCCGGTTCGCCGGCGACAGCTGCGCCACGTCGATACCCGCCAGCTGCTTCAGCACGCCCTGCCAGTAGTCCAGCCGCCGCTGCTGGCTGGCCGCATCGGCCCGGTCGAGCCGCCCATGGTTCGGCTGCGGCTCGCCGGCGGTGCTGATGCCGGCCTGGCCGGCGCGCCAGGCCCATTCGGCGTCGTAGATGTTCTTGAAGCGCGCGTCGGCGCTGGCGGCAGCGGACGCGGGCATGGCGACCGCATGCAGCGGCACGGCGCAGCTGACCAGCGCGAGCGCGGCCAGCCGCACCATCATCGGGGGCTTGTTCACACGGATTCCTTGCGGCGGGGTGGCGTCATCATCCGTCACGCGACGTGATGCGAACGCCTATCCTCGCCTTCCTGCCGCGGCATGGCAACGTGGGCGGCGCCGCTCAGCCGAGATCGAGCTTGCCCACGCCGACCGCGCGCAGGTAGGCGGCCAGGCTGCGCTCGTCGGTCTCGGCGAAGCTTTCGCCGCTGGGCTCGCAGCTGCCGATGCGGTCCGGGCGAAAGTTGCGGAAGTCGCCGCGCAGCCGGCACCATGCGCCCAGCGTCCACTTGCCGCCCCAGAACGACAGGCACAGCGGCTCGACCTCGCGCGTACTGGGGTTGCCGCCTTCGTCGCGGTATTCCAGCCGCAACACCTGGCTGCCGAGGATGGCCGCATGCAGCCGGTCGATCAGCGCGGCGAAGTCCTCGCGGTGCTGGTCGCGCCACACCGGCGCGAAGATCCGCGTGCGGGCGGCGCGTTCGCGCAGTTCCGGCGGCAGCACCGCCTCGATCTTCAACAGCGCGGACTGTGCGCTGCCGGCCAGCTGGGTGCCGGCGAACGCGCGCACGAAGCGCGAGCCGACCACCAGGGCTTCGAGCTCGTTCGCGGTGAACATCAGCGGCGGAATGTCCGAACCCTTGCGCAGCACGTAGCCGACACCGGCCTCGCCTTCGATCGGCACGCCGGACAGCTGCAGGTCGGCGACGTCGCGGTACACCGTGCGCAGCGACACGCCCAGCGTCTGCGCCAGCGAGCGCGCCTGCAGCGCGGTGCGGCGGCCGCGCAGGGCGTGGATGATGAGGAACAGGCGGTCGGCGCGGCGCATCCGTGCATCATCGCCGAGGCCTGCGCTGGCGAACAGCGCCGAACGTCACGCCGGGCGCCGTTCATCGCATCACACGGCCCGCGCGGCCAGCAGTTCGGCGTCCTTCGCCGCCGCGCGCTGCACCGCCGGACGCGCCAGCACGCGGCCGATGTAGGCACGGATCGCCGGCAGTTCGGGCACCAGCTTGAACATCGTGGTCCAGTTCAGCGCGGTGCCCCACAGCACGTCGGCGGCGCTGAAGGTGTCGCCGAGCAGGTATGGGCCTTTGTCGAGCTGGTCGACCAGGGTCTGCAGCATAGTGTCGTAGTCGCCGTAACCGCAGGTCGACGGCGGCGCCGGCTCGCGCTGCAGCGCCTTGTCGGTCACCGCCGGCTCGAAGCACGAGCCGTAGAACACCAGCCAGCGCAGGTACGGCCCGCGCAACGGGTCGCCCAGCGGCGGCGCCAGCTTCGCCGCGGGGTACAGATCGGCCAGGTAGATGAATACCGCCGGCTGCTCGGTGACCAGCGCGCCATGGTGATGGATCGCCGGCACCTTGCCCATCGGGTTGATCGCCAGATACTCCGGCTGGCGCTGCTCGCCGGCCTTCAGGTCGAGCACATGCAGCTCATAGTCGGCGCCAAGCTCCTCCAGCAGCGCGCGGGTGCCGGCGGAGCGACTCTGCGGCGAATGGAAGAAGGTGACGCGGGGTGTCGTGTCCATGCCGGGTACTCCTGGCCGGTGGCGGGTTCAGTCCTGCGCAAGCTGGCAGACCGCTTCGACGTTGTGCCCGTCCGGGCCGATCACGAAGGCGGCGTAGTAGTTCGCGTGGTAGTGCGGGCGCAGGCCCGGCGCGCCGTGGTCGGCGGCGCCGGCGAGCAGCGCAGCGGTGTGGAAGGCATCCACCTGCGCGCGGTTGGCGGCAACGAAGGCCACGTGCAGCGGGGTCGGCGCGGCTGGCCCCGCGACCAGCCAGAACTCCGGCTCGTCGCGGCCCATGCCGACCGCGCCGGGATACTCCTTCACCACGCCGATGCCCAGCGGAGCCAGCGCCTGACCGAAGAACGCCCGGCTGCCGGCGAGGTCGCTGCTCGGCAGGCTCAGGTGGTCGATGATCATGGCTTGCCCCGTCCGTGCCAGACGATGTGGGTCAGCGCGGCCAGCAAGGCGCGCCGGCGCGCGCGTGGCGCGGCATCCGTCGGGGTGGCCTTGGGCAGCTTGTACTGGCCATCCAGCAGCAGGCCATTCAGATAGAGCGGGCGATAGGCCATCAGCACGCGGTCGAGCACGGTTCTGTTCGTCATGAGGTGAGCTCCAAGCTCAGGCCGCCGCCGCTTCGCCGACGCACCACGGCGGCAGCTCGGCGTGCTTGAACAGGCGGTACCAGTGTTCGCGGTCGCTGGGGCTGTACAGGTCCAGCGTGCGGATCACCTCGCGGGCGAATTCCACGCTGCCCAGGTGGCTGGCACTGATCACGCCGCCGTCGCTGACGGCCAGCACGCCGGCGTCGTACTGCTCCGCGCCGGCGTAGGCCGGCACGTGGCGGTCGATATGCCCGGGCCAGTTGCCGGTGTGGCGGCAATGGTCGAGCAGGCCGCTGCGGGCCAGCGCCAGCACGCCGCTGTCGATGGCCGCCACCGGCGCACCGGCGCTATACAGCCGGCGGATCGCCGCTACCGCCTCGATACCCTCGCCGCGCTGCCACAGGTGCCCACCGGGCACGATCAGCAGGGCGGCACGCTGCAGGTCGAGCTGATCCAGCGACAACGCCGGCTGCACGGTGAGGCCGCCCATCGAGACCACCGGCGCCAGCGAGTAGCCCACCGCCTGCACCTGCCAGTCGCCGGGGCGGCGGATCTCGCACAGCGCCAGCGCGGCCTGCCAGTCGGCGAAACCGTCGAACACCAGGTAGTAGACCGTGTCGCGCATGTCGTATCCCTCCGCTTGTGGAGGGACAGCTTGCCCGCCCCCTCCTGCCAACGTGATGTCAGCAGCGGGGCCGGATGCGGGCACGCGGGGCGACGGGCTGGCACCGTTCAGCCGGGACCGGGACAATGGCGCTTCCTCTTGCCATGGACCCGACATGAAACCCGTCTCGCTGATCCAGTTCCTGATCGAGGAACGCCGCGCCGGCCACATCAACGCCGAACTTTCGCTGTTGATCGAAGTGGTCGCGCGCGCCTGCAAGCGCATCGGCGTGGCCACCGGCAAGGGTGCGCTGGGCGGCGTGCTGGGCATGGCCGGCACCGACAACGTGCAGGGCGAGGCACAGAAGAAACTGGACGTGATCTCCAACGAGATCCTGCTGGAGGCGAACGCCTGGGGCGGCCACCTCGCCGCCTGCGCCTCGGAGGAGATGGAAGACCCGCAGCAGATCCCCGATGGCTACCCGAAGGGCCAGCACCTGCTGCTGTTCGATCCGCTGGACGGCTCCTCCAACATCGACGTCAACATCTCGGTCGGCACCATCTTCTCGGTGCTGCGCTGCCCCGACGGGGTGACCGAGCCGAAGGCCGCGCACTTCCTGCAGCCGGGCACCACCCAGCTGGCCGCCGGCTACGTGGTGTACGGGCCGTCCACCGTGCTGGTGCTCACCTTCGGCCATGGCACCCACGAGTTCACGCTGGACCGCGAAGTGGGCAGCTTCATCCTCAGCCGCCGCGGCATCCGCATTCCCGAGCAGACCGCCGAGTTCGCCATCAACATGTCCAACCAGCGCCACTGGCAGGCGCCGATGCAGCGTTACATCGGCGAGCTGCTGGCCGGCAAGGAAGGCCCGCGCGGCAAGGACTTCAACATGCGCTGGGTCGCCTCGATGGTCGCCGACGTGCACCGCATCGTGACCCGCGGCGGCGTGTTCTATTACCCGCTGGACGCGAAGATCCTCGACAAGGGCGGCAAGCTGCGCCTGATGTACGAGGCCAACCCGATGGCCTTCATCATCGAACAGGCCGGCGGCGCGGCGACCACCGGGCGCCAGCGCATCATGGAAATCCAGCCGACCGGCCTGCACCAGCGCGTGCCGGTGTTCCTCGGCTCGAAGCAGGAGGTCGAGCTGGCCACGCACTACCACCTGGAAGCCGACGGCGCGCTGGACTGACGCTTTGCTCCCTCCCCTGCAACGCAGGGGAGGGTTGTGACCGAAGGGAATCCCTTTTGGGAGGGAGGGGTCGCTCTTCGTTCCAACGTCAAAAGCACCCCCTCCCGACCTCCCCCTGCGTTGCAGGGGGAGGAGACCGACCCGGACCGATATCAACCATGCCCTTCCGCCGCCTGCTCCTGCCGCTGCTTGCCACGCTCGCGCTGGGCGCCTGCACCCATGCGGCGAAACCGGTGCCGCCACCGCCCGCAGCGCCCGCACCGGTGAAGCTGAAGATCGGCCTCGCCCTCGGCGGCGGCGCGGCCAAGGGCTTTGCGCACATCGGCGTGATCAAGATGCTGGAAGCCAGCGGCATCCATCCGGACGTGGTCGCCGGCACCAGCGCCGGCAGCGTGGTCGGCGCGCTGTACGCCAGCGGCATGGATGCGTTCGCGCTGCAGCAGACCGCGTTCGGCCTCGACGAGGCGAAGATCCGCGACGTGCGGCTGTTCTCCGGCGGCCTGGTGCAGGGCCAGGCGTTGCAGGACTACGTCAACCAGCTGCTGCACAAGCAGCCGATCGAACAGTTGAAGCGGCCGTTCGCCGCGGTCGCCACCGAGCTGGAGACCGGCACGCGCACGGTGTTCGTGCGCGGCAACACCGGGCGCGCGGTGCGCGCCTCGTCGAGCATCCCCGGCGTGTTCGAGCCGGTCGAGATCCACGGCAAGCACTACGTGGACGGCGGCGTGGTCAGCCCGATCCCGGTCGACGCGGCGCGCCAGCTCGGCGCCGACTTCGTGATCGCGGTGGACATCTCCGCCGCGCCCGACGGCAGCAACCCGCAGGGCATGATGAACATCGTCGGCCAGTCGCTCACCATCATGGGCCGGCAGCTGGCCGCGCAGGAGAGCGCGCGCGCCGACGTGGTGATCCGCCCCGACCTCGCCCGCATCGGCCCCACCGATTTCGAGCAGAAGAACCAGGCCATCCTGGCCGGCGAGAAGGCCGCGCTGGCAGCGATTCCCGCGATCCGCGCCAAGCTTGCCGCGCTGGCGGCGACGCGTCAGGCGGCCGCCGCCACGCACTGAACGCCGCCGCCGAGGGCCATGTCGTGTCGCACTTGGCGCATGCGATGCCGCGGTTGTAGCGTCGGGGTTCCCCCGCCGGAACCCCCCTCATGCCGAAACCTGCGCGCCTGATCCCGCCCCTGTCGCTGCTGGCCTTCGCGCTGGCATCGCCGGCCTTCGCCGCTGCGCCCGCGGTCGATCCGCGCATCGAGCAGGTACTGGCCGAGCTGGGCAAGGCGCAGACGATCCAGGCGGTGGCGATCTCGCCGGACGGCCAGCAGCTGGCGTGGGTGATCCGGCGCGAAGGCAAGCCGGCGATCGAGGTGGCGGCTGCCGACGGTCGCCACGCGCGCCGCGTGAGCGCCGCCAGCAAGCCGGGCGCATGCGCCGAATCCGGCATCGCCTGGGCGCCCGATTCGCGGCGCCTCGCCTTCATCTCCAACTGCAGCGTCGACCTGACCAGCACCAAGGCGATGCAGAACACCGTCTTCGTGGCGGACGCCGGCCACGGCGACAGCGCGGGCAACGGTTCGCCCAGGCCGCTGGCCAAGCTCGCCGGCTACGCGCATGCGCTGCAGTGGACGGCCGACGGCAAATCGCTCGGCTTCCTCTACGTGCCCGGCGCTACCCGTCGCGCCAGCGCCAGCGCCGCGGCCAAGCCGGTGGCTGGCGAGATCGGCGTGACCGGCGTGGAAGTGCAGCGCGTGGCCAGCCTCGACGTCGCCAGCGGCGTGCTGCACGAACTGACCCCGGCCGCCATGTACGCGTACGAGTTCGACTGGTCGCCGGATGGCTCGCGCATTGCCTACACCGCAGCGCCGCCACCGGGCGACAACAACTGGTGGATCGCCAAGCTCTATGTGCAGGGCGCGCAGGCCGATGCCGCCGCCAGCGTGCTGGTCGATCCGGCCAGCACCGCCAGCGGCTCGCTGCATGGTCTGCAGATCGCGCTGCCGCGCTGGTCGCCGGATGCTTCGCGGATCGCCTTCACCGGCGGCCTGATGAGCGACCAGGGCGCCACCGGCGGCGACATCTATGCGGTGCCGGCTGGCGGCGGCGCGCTGGTCGACCTCACGCCCGACATCAAGCTCACGCCGAGCTGGCTGCGCTGGACTTCACCGCAGGCGATGCTGGTCAGCCAGGTCGACAACGGCCGGAGCCAGCTGGCCGATTACGCCGTGTCGGCCACGCGCGCCGAGCGGCAGCGCGTGCATTTCACCGTGCCGGCCAGCATCGGCGACGGCAGCGCGTCGATGGCGATGTCGCTGTCGGCCGACTTCAAGCGCATCGCGTTCGTGCAGAGCTCGTGCGCCGCCGCCAGCGAAGTGCATGCCGGCGCGCTGCATGATGCACCGCCGCCGGCGGTGACCTCATTCAACGCCGGGCTCAAGCCGTCGTGGGGCAAGGCCGAGTCGGTGGAGTGGAACAACGAAGGTTTCCACGTGCAGGGCTGGCTGTTGTATCCGGCGAACTACGACGCGAAGAAGCGCTACCCGATGATCGTGGTGGTGCACGGCGGCCCGTCGAGCGCGGTGATCCCGCGCTGGCCGGGCATCGGTTACGGCGGCGCGCCACTGTCCGCACTGGGCTACTTCGTGTTCATGCCGAACCCGCGCGGCAGCTTCGGTCAGGGCGAGCAGTACGTGCAGGCGAACCGCAAGGACTTCGGTTACGGCGACCTGCGCGACATCCTCGCCGGGGTCGACGCGGTAGAGAAGAAGGTGCCCGTCGATGACCACCGGCTCGGCCTTACCGGCTGGAGCTACGGCGGCTTCATGAGCATGTTCGCACCCACCCAGACCCAGCGCTTCCGCGCCGTGGTGGCCGGCGCCGGCATCGCCAACTGGCAGAGCTACTACGGCCAGAACCTGATCGACCAGTGGATGCCGCCGTTCTTCGGCGCCAGCGTGTACGACGACCCGGCGGTGTACGCGAAGAGCTCGGCGATCAACCTCATCAAGCAGGTGAGGACGCCGATGCTGATCGTGGTCGGCGACCGCGACGCCGAATGCCCCGCGCCGCAGTCGTTCGAGATGTGGCACGCGCTGCGCGCGCAGGGCGTGCCCACCTCGCTGGTGGTCTACCCCAACGAAGGCCACCACTTCGTCGACCCCATCCACCAGCGCGATGTGCTGCAGCGCGCACTGGACTGGTTCGGAAAGTACCTTCCGGCGTCGGAATGACGGCGGGCTGACCCCCGGCACGACCACACCGTGTTGCCCCGCGCCGACCGTCACGCTTGACAGCATTCATGTGTATTGCTGTACTGATACACATGGATGCATCATTGCTCAACATACAACCCGCCGCCAGCGAGCCGATCTATCGGCAGATCGTCGAGCAGCTGCGCCGGCTGATCGCCGGTGGTCAGCTGACGCCCGGCGAACTGCTGCCGTCGGTACGCGAGGTGGCTGCGTTCCATGTGATCAACCCGATGACGGTGTCGCGTGCCTACGGCATCGCCGAAGGCGAAGGTCTGCTCGAACGCCTGCGCGGCAAGGGCATGGCCGTGGCCGCCACGCGCCGTGCCGGCCAGACCGAACACCAGCGCCTCGCCCTGCTCGAACCACAGCTGCAGGCGCTGGCTCGCCATGCCCATGAACTCGAACTGCCAGCCGAGCCGGTGCTGCGGCGGCTGACCAAACTGCTGGGAGATTGAGATGAACGCCATGCTTCGCGAAACGGAATCCGCCATCGTCCCGCTGGCCGTGCACGGCCTGCACCACAGTTACGGCGGCAGCCAGGCCCTCGACGGCGTCGACCTTGCGTTGCAGCCGGGTAGTGTGCTCGGCCTGGTCGGCCGCAACGGTGCCGGCAAATCCACGCTGATCCGCATCATGCTGGGCCTGCTGCAGCCGCAGGCCGGTGAGGCGCGCGTATTCGGCGCGCCGGCGCTGCGACTGGGCGACGAAACCAAGGCGCGTATCGGCTATGTGCCGCAGCAGCCGGAGGCGCTCGCCTGGCTCAGCGCGCGGCAGATGCTCGATTTCGTCGGCCGCTTCTACCCGCGCTGGGACGCGGCATTCGTGCGGCATACGCTGGAGCGCTGGCAGATCCCGGTCGACAAGCTGCTGGCCAAGCTGTCACCGGGCGAACGCCAGCGCGTGGACCTGATCCGCGCACTGGCCTCGCAGCCGGAGCTGCTGGTGCTGGACGAACCGGCTGCCGCGCTCGACCCGGTCGCCCGCCGTGAACTGCTGCGCGAAGTGGCGCTGCGCGCCGGCGAGTCCGGCACCACCGTGCTGTTCTCCACCCATATCGTGTCGGACCTGGAACGCGCCGCCTCGGACGTGGCCTTCCTGCACCGCGGCAAACTGCTGTTCCGCTGCGGCGTGGACGACAGCAAGGAACGCTACGCCCGGCTATGGCTGCCGGCGCGGATGAGCGCCGCCGCTCCGCAAGCCAGCCTCAGCCGGCGCCGGCATGACGATGGCAGCCTCAGCCTGGTGGTGGAACGCGATGCCGACGGCCGCTGGCCGGAAGCTGCCAACCTGACCGGTGCCCGCATTGATGCGCTGGGCCTGGAGGATCTGTTCGTGGAGATCGCCGAATGAATCCCGTACGTCTGTTGCAGCTCCCCTGGTACGCGGGACACCGTTCGCTGCGCTGGATGACCGTGCTGATCTTCGCGCTGTGCTGCGGCGGCGCGCTGGCGATCGCCCTGTTCGGCGATGGACCGAGAGCCTGGCTTGGCGCCACCATGCTGTATGGCGTCGGCCTGTTCTTCCTGTGCACGTTCTTCCTGCCGCTCGGCCTGCTGCTGGGGATCGACGCCCGGCTGTTGCGCGTGCCCGGCATGCAGCGGCTGATCCCTGCCAGCGTGTTGCTGTACGGCGCGCTCGGCCTCGCTCTGCCGCTGGCCGTGCTGGCCTCGGTCGGACAGCCGCTGCTGCCGGCGTTCGCGCTGCTGGCCGTGGCGGGCACCGGCGGACTGCTGTTCGCGCTGACGCCACGCTATCTCGCCGTGATGATCGGCCTGACCCCCTCGCTGCTGAACCAGCTCTGGCGCCACTTCGCGCTGCCCGGGCTCACCGACCCGCGCATGGTCGGGGCGCTGTTGCTGCTGATCCCGATGCTGCTGCTGCTGATTGCTTGGCGCTGGCAGCGATTGCTGCGTACGAGCGACGGCCAACCCGGCGGCTGGACCTCGCCAATGGTGCTGCAATACCGCAGCGGCAGCTGGGGTTACTGGGGGCAGATCGGCTCGTCACAGCGGCTGCGCCAGCGGCCGGACTGGCTGCGGCCCAGCATCGATCTCGACGGCGCCGGCCCGGCCCGGCCGCGCCGCGCCTTGCGGGTGGCGCTGGGCGGCTGGTACCTGCCGCAAAGCGTGCCCAGCTACGTGCGGCAGCTGGGAATCAGCCTGGCGATCGGCGCAACGCCCGTGCTGCTGATCCTGCTGCTCGGCTATCTCGGCCGGCATGACCGCAACAACGTGGAGCTGCTGCAAGGCAGCCTGATCGGCATCCTCGCCATGTTCGGCGCACTGGCCGGACCGATGATCAGTGCGCTCAGCCTGCTGTGGCTGGGCAAGCGCTGGCAGCGGGCGAACGGCGAACTCCCGCTGCTGGCCCTGCTGCCCGGGCTGGGCGACCGCAGCCAGCTTCGCAGCCAGTTACTGCGCGCCGTGTTCGGCCTGCCGCTGCTGCTGCATGCGCTGACGCTGGCGCTGATCGGCCTCGGCATGGTGTTCTGGCACGACCATGCTGCAATGCTGTCATTCCTGCTGCTGACCCAGCTCGGTTCGACCGCGATCACCGTGGCCGCCCTGCTCAACCTGCTCGGCGGACGCGCGCTGTCGATATGGAGCGCCGGCGCGCTGCTGACGATCGCATTCGCGCTGACCCTGCTCAGCCTGGTGCTGCCGACGATGGCCTGGGGCAGCCGCCCGGTAGCCAGCGCGGCAAGCACGCTGCCGCCATTGGTGCTGGCCTGGCTGCTGTTTGGGGCGGCCTTGCTGTGGCTGGGTTGGCGGGGCTGGCACGGGCTGCGGAAGCTGCCTCACCCGTTCCTTGCCCGGCCCTGAAGCCCACCGCGGATGGACGTCCAGGCGTCCATCGCGTGGATCAGAACAGTTCCCCCTGCGGCGACGGCTTGCGCGGCGGCACGAAGCGCGAAGTGTCAAGTTGCAGCTCGCGGGCGCGGCCGAGACCGTGCTTGCGGCAGGCGAGCTCGAAGCGCTTGCGCAGCAGGTCGGCGAACACGCCCTGGCCGCGCATGCGGGTGCGGAAGTCCGAGTCGTAGTCGCGGCCGCCGTTCATCTGCTGCACCAGGCTCATCACGTGCTCGGCGCGCTGCGGGGCGTGCAGGGCGAGCCATTCGCGGAACAGCTGCTTCAGCTCCCACGGCAGGCGCAGCACGGTGTAGCCGGCGCAGCGAGCGCCGGCGGCGTGGGCGCGTTCAAGCACGGCTTCCATGTCCCTGTCGTTGAGCGCCGGGATGATCGGCGCCACCAGCACGCCCACCGGCACGCCGGCGTCGGCCAGCGCGGCGACGGTCTTGAGGCGGCGGTGCGGCGCGCTGGCGCGCGGTT
This sequence comes from Rhodanobacter sp. FW106-PBR-R2A-1-15, assembly GCF_058789735.1. Taxonomy (NCBI): domain Bacteria; kingdom Pseudomonadati; phylum Pseudomonadota; class Gammaproteobacteria; order Lysobacterales; family Rhodanobacteraceae; genus Rhodanobacter; species Rhodanobacter sp. FW106-PBR-R2A-1-15. Next base: position 127,164 of record NZ_JBYTEM010000007.1, read on the forward strand.
CGAGCTTGGCGGCCAGCTGGTTATCCAGCGAGTTGACCGAGACGAAGACCTGCACGAGGTTCGCGCGCGCCATCTCCGCCAGGATGTCGAGGTCGCGTTCCACCAGCGCGTTCTTGGTGACGAGGGTGCAGGGGTGGCGGCACTCGGCCAGCACTTCCAATGCGGCGCGGGTGAGCCGCCACTTCTTCTCGATCGGCTGGTAGGGGTCGGTGTTGCTGCCGATGTTGATCGGCTTCGGGCTGTAGCCGGATTTCGCCAGTTCGGTGCGCAGCACTTCGGCGAGGTTGCCCTTGGCGCGGATCTTCGTTTCGAAGTCCAGCCCGGGCGAGAGATTGAGATAGCCGTGGCTGGGTCGTGCGAAACAATAAACACATCCGTGCTCGCAGCCGCGATACGGATTCAGCGCCTGCTCGAAGGCGATGTCGGGCGAGTCGTTGCGGGTGATCACGCTCTTCGCGCGTTCCTCGGTGACCTCCGTGCGCGGGCGCGGGGCAGCTTCATCCAGCAGCGCGCTTTGCCAACCGTCGTCCTCGGCGTGGTGGCGGATCGATTCGAAGCGGCCCTCCGGATTGGAGGCGGCGCCGCGACCCTTGTGCACGCGGACGGTGGGAAGCGATGACGATGGCGGCAGCTCGTCCATCGGCGCAGTGTCGCGCCGCGGGGTCTCAGCCGTCGCGACATCCCGGCGCGGGCGTGACGGGCCGCGCACCCGGCGCAACGCGGCGACGCTAAGATGCAGCCATCCGCCGCCGCCGGTGGCGCTTCGACCTGTCGAGGCCTATCTCATGCGCTGGCTGTTGCTCGCCTCCACCATATTCGCGTTCGCGCTGTGCTTTACCCGCCAGGGCGCCGGCGCCTGGGGCTTCTGGCTGTTGGTCGGACTGGCCGGCGTCTTCGCCACCACGCTGGCCTTCGTGCAGGTGCGCATCGCCGGCAACGCGCGCGGGGACAGCCTGTCCGAGTACGACCTGAAGCGGCTGCGCGAGGGCAAAGACCCGCTGAAGCACGATCGCCTGGCTCGATAAGCGCGCGACGGGTAGATACCGTCTCGTTCCGCGTTATGCAAGCGAGCATCCAGGTGATGCGTGCGCAGAGGCAACGAGGCGGTGTCTGGGGTAGTCAGGATCAAA